>DASZXF010000825.1:0-6487 GCA_035546055.1 Ktedonobacteraceae bacterium | reverse complement strand
GGGTTTGTTTGAGCGAAGCCCGGCGTATCCTGGGAATTTCAGGATGTTCATCGGGATAAAAAGCCTTCTGGAATTGTTCTGCTGCTTTGCGCGGACCGCCTATCTGGCGCGCGCGCAAAGGCCTCTCTTCGTCGTCGCCTGTGCCGTCTCGCGGCTGCTTTTCGTTTGACACTGCGCCTGACTACTCCATCTCTATCTACTTCCTCCATAGAGGACACGTGCTACAGGTGGCCAATCATCTCTCTTATAAAACGTGGCTCTGTTCCTATTATCGCTTACCTGGCAAAAAATTGCATACAATTAGCCATGAACATTTTGAATGTATCATGATTCGTCAGAGTGTATTTTATTGCCACACTTATCATACACGTTTCCGTCCTGCCTGTCCGTATTTGGCAAGTCACTGGTTCTTTTTTCTTATAGCTCAGGCCAACGGGGCGTATTGATGAAGCCAGCGGCGGACTTGACGTTGAGGCAAGGGCATGTTAATCTGCTTGCAGCAAAATCTACCTCTACGTTAGCTTTAGCTGGAGCGAGGAGCGCGGTGTCATGCATCTCAGAACGGCAGCCATTCAAGTCAATTCACGTGAACATTCTGCGGAAAATCTGGCTCTGGTAGAACGCCTGGTGGACCAGGCAGTTGAGATGGGCGCGCAATGTGTCAGCCTGCCGGAATACTGGCCCTATCTCGGTCCCTACACAGGCTTTGATCAGGTGGCGCAGAGCGTGCCAGGGCCGTTTATCGAGCGTTTGCAGGAAAAAGCCCGCCGGCATAGCATCATCGTTCACGCCGGCAGCATTATCGAACGCCATCCCGCTCTGCCTGGTAAATTCTATAATACCTGCGTCCTGATCGACCGGAGCGGCCAACTGGCGGCGAAATACCGCAAGATCCATCTTTTTGATGTCAATCTGACCAATGGCGAGAAGCATTACGAGTCAGAGCGCATTGTGCCAGGGGACGAAATCGTGACCGCCGAGATCGATGGCATCACCTTTGGCCTGACAATCTGTTACGATCTGCGTTTCCCTGAACTGTACCGGCTGCTGGCCCTGCATGGCGCGCAAATTATCTTTGTGCCGGCTGGCTTTACCCTGCATACCGGGCGCGACCACTGGGAAGTGCTTCTGCGCGCGCGAGCCATCGAGAATCTCTGCTATGTGGTCGCGCCTGCTCAGGTTGGCTCATATCCTCCCAACAAGCAGTGTTTTGGGCGTTCGATGATCGTCGATCCGTGGGGGCTGGTCCTGGCCCAGGCGCCAGACACCCCCGGCGTGATCCTCGCTGACATCGATCTGGAGGCTATCGCCAGGGCGCGCGCACAGATTCCCTGCCTGGAAAACCGTCGTCCGCAAGCGTATCGCTGGTGAATAATGCAGTGCCGGGAAGCCAGTGTGCAGCCTTTCCCGCGCATAGAAAGGAATGTTCTGAATGGAGAGAGCCGAGATCAAACGCCTGATCGAGGAAGGTGCCATCGAATATATCAAGATTGGCACCCCCGATATAGAAGGGGTTTTTCGTGGCAAGCGCCTCGCTGCCAGGCATTTTTTGAATTCCCTCGATGATGGTTTCGCGCAGTGCGATGTTATCTTTGGCTGGGATATAGCTGAGAATATTTTGCCCAATCTCAAAGTGAGCAACTGGGAGCATGGTTTCGCAGATGTCATCTTGAAGCCCGATCTTTCGACCTTCAAGCTGGTGCCCTGGGAGGATCGCATTGCCTCCTGCGTGTGCGACATCTGGACCGAGCACGGCGAGCCCTTTGTCGTCTCGCCGCGCTATGTGCTCAATCGCGTCATCGAGCGGGCGCGGGCGCTGGGCTACGAGCCGCTGGCCGCTTCGGAACTGGAGTTTCGCTTCTTCCGCGAAAGCATGTCCTCTCTGCGCGAGAAAGATTATGGACCCGACCTGACTCCCCTCAACCCCGGCATGAATTGCTACTCCGTCAGCCAATCCAGCGCTGACGATCATCTCCTGCGGCGCATTGCCAGCGCGATGCGCGAGCACGGCATCGAAATCGAAGGCTACAACCGCGAGCACGGTCCCGGTATGTACGAGATGAATCTGCGCTATGCCGACGCTCTCACCGCCGCCGATAATACCATGCTGTTCAAAACCGGCGTCAAGGAAATTTGCCACCAGGAGGGGTTGACCGCCTGCTTTATGGCGAAATGGCATGACCAGGAGGACGGCAGCAGCGGTCACTCGCACATGAGTCTGTGGGATCGCGACCTGGAGCGCAATCTCTTCTGGGATGAGGGAGCCGAGGGGCATATGTCCGTCACCATGCGCCAGTTCCTCGCGGGTGTGCTGGACAGGCTGCCGGAGATGATGGCCTTTTACGCGCCAGTCATCAATTCCTATAAGCGCTATGTTGAGGGCACCTGGGCGCCGCTGAACACCACCTGGGGTATGGAGAACCGCACCTGCTCTGTGCGCATCATCAACAATGGCAAGCGGGCCATTCGTGTCGAAAACCGCGTGCCCGGCGCTGATGCCAACTTCTACCTCGTGTTCGCCGCGCTGCTGGCCAGCGGCCTCTATGGCATCGAGCATCAGCTTGAACTGCCTGCGCGTCTGGAAGGCAATGCTTACGATCCCGCCACCGTCGCGCAGGCTCTGGCCAGTGGTCAGATCAAAGCCCTGGCGCGCAACCTCACCGCTTCTACCGACCTGCTTGAGCAAAGCAGCTTCGCCCATGAATACCTGGGTGAAGACTTCATCGAGCATTTCGTCGCCACCCGCCGCTGGGAAGTCAAAGAGTACGAGCGGGCTGTCACCAACTGGGAGCGCCGCCGCTACATCGAACTGATCTAGTAGAAGCTTTCCATATGAGTAGTTTTTCCTGTGAAGCGTCATGCACCGCCGGCGCACGACGCTTCACAGGAAAAACTCCTCATATTTCTCACTCCTGCGGGGTTTCAAACAGGCCGTGACTTTCGTGGAAGTTCAGGCCCAGGTGTTTCGCCTCTGCCGCCGTCACATAGGGGAAGAGGTGCCCTTGCAGGGGTTCTCCTTTGAGGAAATGCTGGAGATTGGCCTGCGCGTTTTCGCTGAACAGATGCAGGCCGCCCAGCGGATTATCAAGTTGCTGCACCAGCTTTTGCCAGAGTTCCTGAGCGAGCTGACTATCAGCCGGGCGCAGCGGCTGGTGGCTGAAATAGCGGGAGAGGATGAACTGCTCATCTTCCTCGATCAGGCCCAGGTGTTCGGCCCAGAGCAGGATGCGCAGATCGTGGGCGAACTCTGAATTGACAATGGCCACGTTCATTTCCGCGTCGTCGCGCATGCCCCGGTTGTTGAGATTCGCTGAACCAATCGTACTCCAGAGGTCATCAATGATGGCCAGTTTGGCGTGGACATAGACCGGGCGATAGACTTCATGGCCATCGCGCGTGGCCGAGGTCGCCAGGCAGAAGACCTGGATGCGCCCGGCGGCAGCAGCTCCAGGAGCTTTGGCCCGCAGATGCTCCAGCCCTTTATCGGTAAACGCGCGGCCCACATTGGGGTGATCGGGCAGGACCATGATCAGGCTGGCTCCATGTTCCAATGCCCGGGCCAGCAACTGCATATTCTGTTCCATTTCGGCGTTATTCGGACCGAAGTCGCCAATATCTACACCCATAAACGTGTGCAGCCAGAAATACTGATTCTCGATATAGGCAAACTGGTGCAGATTTTGCAGCGCATGGTCATAAAGCTGGGCAATACCCTGAATGCCGTCTTCAGGCGCGAACTGATAGGTCGCGGGCGGAATGGTGCGCGCGATTTGCACCAGGCGATGCGGCAGCGCCTCGCGATGGGTGCGATCCGGTTCGGCCAGCAAAGACTGATGGAGCTTGTGGCGCTGGACTACTTCATTCCAGCGCTGATAAAAGTTAAACTCTACATCGCGCGCGGCGCTGCCCTCGATCATCGAGTGCGCGTCGTGCCAGGTGTGCGGGGCCGCATCCTGTGGATTTTCCCGCAGATGTGAGATCAAATGATGCCAGGGCGTATCCCAACGATCAAAATCGCCGCTCAGCTCGATCAGGGGATCGATGCCGCCCACAAAAGCATACTGTCCATCAACAATAGAAATTTTTTGATGTAACGATTCAGCGATATGGTGAAGATTGCTGGCGCTATCGTCGAGGACGCAATGCACGCCTACCGCGCTGAGTTCTTCATACGCCGTTTTCGGACTGTAGTGAGAGAACAGTTCAGGGCAGGCCCAGATCAGGACTTTCACATCGACGCCCTTGCTCACCGCGTAGCCCAGCACATTTTGCAGCGTCAACTCCTGCGTCGTCCAGAACTGGATATCGGCATCCGAGAGGCCCGCGTTGTGAAGATCCTCGATCAGTGTAAGCTGTTCAGGGCTACCGTCTGCACCGGCGCGATGGTCCACGCCGCGCACCATCTTCATCTGAGGCGTAATACCCCAGTTCGCCAGGCGGATAGAGTGCCGTGCGGTCAAAAAATGCAGGCACATTGTCCACATGGTATGCCGTCCATCGACCAGAAAAGTGACCTGCGAATCAGCGCGCACCGGCATATCGCCAGCCGCCCACCAGTGTGCTTCTGTTTGTTGCGAATGCGTATCCACGCAAACCTCCCTGAAAAAGAGCTACTCAACGCTTTTTCTAAATATGCACAGCCATGGTAACATGCCTTCTCACTTTCTGGCAAGCATGAGAAACGTCCGCGCGGCGAGTGCCCGGTAAAAAATGGCCGCTTCGACGGCGGCTGGCTGGCTTTATTGGCTGGTGAGGAGCACCTGACCGGCTTCTGGTACTTATGGTACAATGAACGTCGAGTTGAGATGGGGAAATATCTATCAGGGCAACATGTATACAAGGAGCCGACCATGAGCATTCAATCGATCAACCCCGCTACCGGGGAAGTCCTCGAAGCCTTTGAGCTATTCAGTCCCGCGCAAATTGACGAGGCGCTCAGCGCTGCTCATCATGCCTTTCCATCCTGGCGTAAGACTACGTTTGCCGAGCGGAGCGCCCTCTTTCAGCGACTCGCTGCCTATTTACGAACGCATAAGACAGATTTAGGTCGCACAGCCAGTCTCGAAATGGGAAAGCCTCTGTCAGAAAGCGAGGCAGAAGTAGAAAAATGTGCCTGGAATTGCGAGTACTACGCGGAGCATGCCGAACGCTTCCTGGCGGATGAGAAGATTGCCACCAATGCGACCGACAGCTATGTTTCCTATCTGCCGCTCGGCGTGGTGCTGGCTCTCATGCCCTGGAACTATCCCTACTGGCAGGTCTTCCGCTTTGCCGCACCCGCCCTCATGGCAGGCAACACCGCAGTTCTCAAACATGCCTCCAACGTTTCCCGCTGTGCCCTGGAAATAGAGCGTATCTTCCGCGAGTGTGGTTTTCCAGAGGGAGTATTTCGCACCGTGCTCGTCCCGGGGGCTGAAACCGGAAAACTGATTGCCGATCCGCGTATCGCGGCGGTTACGCTGACAGGCAGCGAGGAGGCAGGGGTAGCCGTCGCCTCCACCAGTGGCCATTATCTGAAAAAGCATGTCCTGGAACTGGGCGGATCAGATGCCTTCATTGTGCTGGCCGATGCCGACCTGGATGCAGCGGCTAAAACTGCCGTTCGCGCTCGCTTCCAGAATACCGGGCAAAGCTGCATCGCCGCCAAACGCTTTATTGTCGTTGAGTCGGTAGCAGCGGAATTTGAGCATAAATTCGTGGAAGAAGCCGCCAAACTGCGGGTTGGCGATCCGCTGCACTATGAGACGCAGATCGGACCAGTAGCTCGCGGCGATCTCCGCGCCGAACTGGATCGCCAGGTCCAGGCAACGATTCAGATGGGCGGGCGTGTCTTGCTTGGTGGCAAGCCAATCGAGGGCAAAGGCGCTTTCTATGAGCCAACCATCGTCACCAATGTTACCCCTGACATGCCGATGTTTCGTGAAGAAACATTCGGGCCAGCCGCAGCCGTCATCCATGCCCGCGACACTGAACATGCCCTGGAACTGGCGAATAATTCGCAGTTTGGGCTTGGCGGCAATCTCTGGACGCGGGATATTGAGCGCGGTCGCCAGCTCGCCCGGCGCTTGGAGTCCGGCGCACTGTTCCTGAATGGTATGACGGCCAGCGATCCGAGGCTCCCCTTTGGCGGCGTCAAACACAGTGGCTACGGACGCGAATTAGCGACCTTCGGCATCAGGGAGTTTGTCAATATTCAGACCGTGTGGATCGGACCGGTAGTCAGCGCAGCACCAGTGACACCTGCCAGTGAATAAGTGAGGTGGTTCTATGCGGAAAGAAATGTCTGCTGGCTCGTTCTCTGGCGCTATGGCTGGCGGGCCATACTCTGCTGGCTGACTCATGTGTGGCTGGCCCTGGTCTACCAACGCCGTTGTTGGTTGAGATGGGTCAGGGGATGCGAACATCCCACGAAAGAGTATAGCCGAAGAAGAGGGGTCATGCAAGCCGCTCATTTAATTTCTTGAGCGAAGGGAAGCGCCTGCGCAAT
>DASZXF010000824.1:0-2292 GCA_035546055.1 Ktedonobacteraceae bacterium | reverse complement strand
ACAGGTTTGCCTATTACCGAAGCATTGGTGGATCTCTTGATCCATCCAGAGGAGGCATAAGAGATGCGCTTGCTTGATGAGATCGAACGAGGAATGGCGTTGTCGCCAGCAGTGCGTCGCGCATTCGAGCGCGTGGATCGCGCGCTTTTTGTCTCTTCGTACTTTGAACACCACGGGACATACTGGGTTGAGCAGGCTGATGCCAGCCAGGTCGTCTCTCACAACCGACCGCTGGTCACTCATCTAGATGCCGCTGGGGTTCCTGATAGCTCCAGTTCGCAACCCTCGCTCATGGCGGCGATGTTGGAGGCACTCGATGTGCAGCCGGGGATGCGGGTGTTCGAGATTGGCACCGGCACGGGCTATAACGCGGCGTTGTTGCGCGTGCTGGTTGGCACACAGGGCCAGGTCGTGAGCATCGATATCGATCCGGAGTTGATTCACCAGGCGCAGGCCCATCTGCATGCCGGAGGATGGGAAGATGTGCAGTTGATTGTTGGCAACGGCTTCGAGGGGTATGCTCCCGGCGCTCCCTATGACCGGATCATTGCGACGGGAGCCTTTCGCACGCTGCCTGTTCCCTGGTGCGAACAACTGGTTCTGGGAGGCATCCTGGTTGGCAATCTGCGCGGTCCATTGGCCTCGGTGCTCATTCGCCTGGTCAACACGCCGGAGGGCATGGAAGGATGGATGCTCCCGCACAGCGCTCTCTTCATGGAGTTGCGACCAGGGCCGGGGCTAATGATGAAGCCTTTTGACTGGGCGCCGTATGACGCCATCCCGGGCGAAACGGCCTTTCCAGAGGTCGATCTGGCAACGGCGCTCCAGAACCCATCCTTTCTTGTCTATCTCCAAGGAAAGCAGCCTGCGCTCCGTCTCCAATTTCGTCATGACGGCCAGGCGCTCTCCTCCTGGCTGCTTGATACCCGGCAGCGTGCGAGCCTGAGCATGGCAGTTGCTCCTCCAGCGGACAGGCGGGTGATGAACCGGGGAGCACTGCTGTCACGCGTTCTCGAAGCCTATCAGCAGTGGCACGCACGAGGAAAGCCGCTGTTGTCAGCCTATCGGATCAGGCAGATCGACGGGAACCTGTGGGTCCATCTGGCCGGCGAACAATGGCCCCTGGTACCAGACAGCTAAGCAGTTCTTTGGCCGCCGTGCTCTTTTTTCTCTCTCAACATAGTGGGCCACCTGGCTCATCTGTTCCCTCCGCTGAACAGCAGGCGCGTGGCAGACCATGTTGGCGTGACTACGGCAAGACACGTGCCCTGAGCATCGTAGAGGTGTGTGGTTGCCTGGCCTGTCAAGGTATTCGTCTTCAGGGTCAGGCAAAAATGGACCTCGACAGAACCCACATACTCATGGGTTGTCCGATCATGACGAAATTCCAGAAACATCCCCTGGACCTGATCCTCTCCCACCCACTGCCAGGAGCCTGCGCCATTACTCTCTCTGTCGGTGGGAAATCCCCCATCGGCCTGAAAGGAGGTCACGATTCCGTCCGCATGAAAGCAAAGCACGTGGTGGAGGATGGGCGCTCCCTGAGATTGGAGATGCCACACCCCGATAAGATCCGCAGGAGCGACCTGCGATCCGCCCTTTCCTCCCGTAGCGCCAAGCAGAGAACCCATCAACTGAAGGATCGATCTTTTTCTCATGGAGCTTCCTTTCTTTTCAACAGGGGTATCTATCTCCCCTCTTTCTGGGACCATACGTCTCCGGTTCGATCTGAACCAGCGGCACTGTCAGACGGAGCGTTGTCCGAAGCATCGCCGAAGGATGCTCACCCGTTCGCGACGCTCCGTTGATGGCGGCAGTTCGGGTTCTCAGGCGATCACAATGATGATGGCGTCAAAATGCGACATGGCTTCTTCCTCCTTTCAATGGGTTCTCTCCTCACGGTCTTGCGCGTTGCCGACCACGCTCCAGGTCAGACCGCCTCCCGTTTGGGTTCTGTATGCGCCTGTGTTGCGGTTTCTCCCTCTCCTTTGGCTGTGGCGTACCAGCGGATCACGGGCCAGATATAGCAAAAAGGCCACACCGACGGCCAACACGATCTCACTCAGAAACAACAGAAGCCACAGGGACGGCATCAGCCCGATCTCCTTTCTCCCTCCAGCGCCGCTTGAGCTGGTCTCCAACCGCGCAGGATGATGGTGAGCTGGCACTGGCGCGCCCCAAACCAGGTCTGGCACCAGGCAGCCACCTGATAGGGCGCGAACAGCAGGCAGGACAGGACGTTGAGGGAGATCACCTGAGCCTGGGTGAGCACCTGGGCCGCCAGATGGCCGG
>DASZXF010000823.1:0-2901 GCA_035546055.1 Ktedonobacteraceae bacterium | reverse complement strand
CCTGTTAAAGTTTATCTGCTTTCCTGAAAACTCCTCAGTTTTGACGATGCGTGCTCGATGTACACCTTTTATACTTCCAACTAGTAGACTGTCAAACTCCATGCGAAAAGTGCGCCGCCGGCGGCGGCGCGGGAAGAGGGGAAAGACGGGGACACCCCGCGCCCCGGCAAAGGGCTGCCGCCCTCTGCACTCCTGCGTTGCAGGCCTTTCGTCTGGACCTTGACCAACTACTGGTAGTTGGTCAAGAGACAAACGAACGGCCTGCAACGCAGGAGTGCAGAGGGTGGCTGCCCTTTGCCGGGGCGCGGGTGTCCCCGTCTTTCCCCTCTTCCCGCGCAGCCTGCTGCGGCGCACTTTTCGCCTGGAGTTTGACCGTCTACCAGTAGTTGATCAAGGTCCAAACGAACGGCCTGCAACGCAGGAGTGCAGAGGGCGGCTGCCCTTTGCCGGGGCGCGGGGTGTTCCCCGCCTTTCCTCTCTTCCCTCGCCGCCGCAGGCGGCGCACTTTGAGGATGGAGTTTGACCATCTACTAGTTGGAAGTATAAAAGGTGTACATCGAGCACGCATCGTCAAAACTGAGGAGTTTTCAGGAAAGCAGATAAACTTTAACAGGTTTTTTACAAAAAGTTCTCATTTTTGAGAATAAAACTCTTCCAGAATGGCATTTGCCTCATTTCGGGCCGCGCTAAACTCGCGTAAACAGCTTTTTTTCGCCTTTCCTGGCAAGAAAAGGATTGAAATAGCCCTGAGATGCTCCCACAACCCCTTGACAGAATTTCTCTTTTCTAATACGCTTAACGTGTTGGTTAAGTAAAAGTATGCAGGGATGTTCAAGGGAAAAGATCTGGCTTTGAAGGAACTACGCTCTCTTCGGAGAGCGGGCGAAGCCTTTATCTGGATTACGAAAGGGAAAGTATGAGACAAGAGTCTGGCGAAAAAGCGAGACAGGCCTGGGTTCTGGTGCTCTCCTCGCTGGCAGCCTTTATCGTTGGGCTCGATGCCCTGGTCGTCACGACCGCGCTTACGACTATCCACCGGGATCTGAGCGCCCCTATTGAGGCGTTAGAGTGGACAGTCAACGCCTACACGCTGAGCTTCGCGGTCCTGCTCATCCCGGCGGCGGCACTCGGGGACCGGTTCGGGCGTCGGCGTGTGCTCGTCGTGGGTCTCTTGCTGTTCGTGCTGGCATCAGCAGCATGCGCGCTCGCGCCGAGCGTGGGCTGGCTGATCACCGCGCGCGCTTTTCAGGGGAGTGGAGCGGCGTTAGTGCTACCGCTGGCCCTGACCCAGGTGAGCACCGCTTTCTCGGCAGAACAGCGAGGGAGAGCGTTAGGAATCTTTAGTGGCGTAACCGGACTGTCCAACATTGTCGGTCCGCTCGTCGGGGGAGCCATCGCCCAGGGTCTGGCCTGGCAGTGGATTTTCTGGATCAATGTGCCTATCGGCTTACTGGCCATCGTCCTCATCATCAGTCGCATACAGGAGAGCTTCGGGCCGCGCACAACATTCGATCTCGGCGGTCTGCTCCTGGTGGCCGGGGCTGCACTCGGACTCGTCTGGGGACTTGTACGCGGAAACAGCGCTGGCTGGGGCAGCCTCGAAGTTGTCACGACACTCGTAGCTGGAGGTGTGCTCACGATGGCCTTCGTGGCCTGGGAGCTGCGTCAGCGAACGCCGATGGTGCCGATGCACTTCTTCCGCTCCCGAGCCTTCTCAGCCGGCAACGCGGCGCAGTTCTTGCTCTCCTCTGCGGTATTCGGAACTGTGTTCTTTATGGCGCAATTCTGGCAGACCGCGCAGGGGTATGGACCATTGGGGGCGGGACTGCGCATGCTCCCCTGGACCGCTACCCTGTTTGTGACTGCGCCCATTGCCGGCGCCCTCGTCAACCGGGTTGGCGAGCGGCCACTGATCGCTGGCGGTCTGCTCCTGCAAGCCGTCGGGATGGCCTGGATTGCCCTGATCGCCGCGCCTGATCGTCCTTATCCAGAGTTCATCGTACCCATGATTGTCGCCGGCTTTGGCGTCTCGATGGCCATCCCCTCCACGCAGAACGCTATCATCGGCGCGGTGGCAGCGGGCAACATCGGCAAAGCATCCGGCACGTTCAGCATGGTACGCCAGCTTGGCGGAGCATTCGGGGTCGCGATTCTGGCGGCTGTGTTCGCTGAGGCAGGAAACCTTACCATGGCAGGAGCCTTTAGCAACGGGTTTGTTGCGGCGATGGGCGTTTCCGCTACCCTCTCCCTGTTGGGAGCGCTGGCTGGTCTGGTATTGCCCGGCAAGCCAGGCAGACCGGTCAGAAAGGCTGAGACAAGGGAAAGTGAAGCAGCCAGTGTGCTGGAACAGTCTGTATAAATGTGAACTGATACAACAGTGGAACATGGGTTCCTGGTGTGGGAGAGCAGGATCGCCATGTGCTCTCAGCAGTCAAACACCGACCAGCAGATGTCGTTGCGCAACCGCTGGTCGTCAAGGACGAGTTCGCGAATCGCCTCCGGGAGCTGGTCGCGCTGCCACCGGCACTCAGCCCGCCCGGCGCTCTCGCCCTCTCCTTCTGGCGCGGCAGCACGCGCGGCCTTGATCGCATAGGCCGCCGCGCCCAGTTCGTGCGCGGCGACGTGCGCGACGACTGCTGCCTGGCCAGCAGCGTAGGCGGCATACCGGGCTGCCCCGCGTAGATCTCTGGCAGCGGCCATGGCATGGCCGCCGGACGCGCGCGCCCGGGTCATCGTGACCTCGCCACGCACCCAGGCGCGGGCGTGTTCGATGGCCTGGCGCGGTCGCGGGTCATCTGGCCGAGCCGACTCGAAGAGGCCCAGCACATGCTCCGCGCACGATGCCGCCCAAAGCGCGAGGAGCTGATGATCCGCATCGGTGAGGGTTCCACCACGGCGGAT
>DASZXF010000822.1:0-3676 GCA_035546055.1 Ktedonobacteraceae bacterium | reverse complement strand
AGTAAGCCTCTGCCATTTCAACCCTCATCATATACGCAAGTTTCAGGGCAAGAATCGGATAGTTTGCGCCCGCGCTTTCGCGTATGCTTTGACATGTCAAAGCCAGACGGCGAGGACGGTTCGCCGTTCTGAGAAGAGAGGCATGGAATATCCGATATGCATAAAGTGATTGAACCGAAAATACTGTACTTTGGGACACCGGTGGTACTGATCAGCACGCGCAATGTGGATGGCTCGGCCAATCTCGCGCCGATGTCGTCGGCGTGGTGGCTGAATCAGTCGTGTATGCTGGGCATGAGCGCTCGCTCACAGACGGTTGAGAATCTGCTGCGCGAGGGCGAGGGAGTGCTGAATCTCCCATCGGCGGATCTGGTCGGCGCGGTGGACCGACTGGCTCTGACCACTGGACGCGATCCCGTGCCTGATTATAAAGAAGCAATAGGCTACCGTTACGAGCGGGATAAGTTCGGCCTGGCCGGCCTGACTCCGCTGGCGGCTGACCTGGTGAAAGCGCCGCTGGTGGCAGAGTGCCCGCTTCAATTGGAAGCGCGGGTGGAACTGGTTCACGATTTTGACGCGCAAGACAGCAGCATCCGGGCTATCGAGATGCGCATTCTACGCGTGCATATCGACGAACGCTTGCTGGTGCCCGGCACGCGGAACTACATCGATCCTGAGAAATGGCAACCGCTGATTATGAATTTCTGTGAGTTTTTCGGGCTGAGCGGCAAAATTCATCCCTCCCGACTGGAGTCTGCTTTCTATGGTCTGCCCCGCAAGGCTGAAATGCAAGCAATCGGCGCCACCGATTGTTCTACGAAGTGAAGAGATCTGGACCGAAGATCACATGACAGCGAAGGAGAAAAGGCATGTATGAAGAAGCACTCTGGCAGGCAGTGTTAGCGCACGATAGTCAGGCCAATGGCCGTTTTGTCTATGGAGTGCGTTCGACCGGCATTTATTGCAAGCCATCGTGCCCGTCGCGTCGACCACGGCGGGAGCAGGTGGTCTTTTTTCCACAACCGGCGGACGCCGAAGAGGCGGGTTTTCGAGCCTGCCGGCGCTGTCAGCCGCAGGATGGCACACCTGATGCGCAGGTGGAACTGGTTCAGCAGGCCTGCCGCTATATTGAAGCCCACCTGGATGAGAAGCTGCGCCTGGAGGAACTGGGCGCGGCCATCGGTCTGAGTCAGACATACGCGCAGCGACTGTTTAAGCGCGTACTCGGCATTTCACCCCGCCAGTACGCGGAGGCGCGGCGCCTGGAACGTATCAAACAGCAGTTGAAAGAAGGTGCCTCCGTGACCAGAACAGTCTATGACGCTGGTTATAGTTCCAGCAGTCGCCTCTACGAACGTACTCCGGCCCAACTGGGCATGACGCCCACGGCCTATAAACGCGGCGGCGCGGGCTTGCGCATCGCCTATGCAATTGTCGCTTCGCCTCTGGGACGGCTGCTGGTGGCCGGCACAGAACAGGGCATCTGCCGCGTGGGCCTGGCCGATGAGGATGAAGTTCTGGAAGCCACCTTGCGCCAGGAATTTCCCGCCGCCGAGCTTTACCAGGACAGTCAACAGCTGCATCCCTGGCTGGAAGCAGTGGTACGCCACCTTGAGGGCAAGCAGCCGCACCTGGATTTGCCGCTGGCCATGCGCGCCACGGCCTTCCAATGGCGCGTCTGGGAAGAACTACGCGCCATCCCCTACGGTCAGACGCGCTCTTACAGCGAAATCGCCCGCGCCATTGGCCAGCCGAGCGCGCGGCGCGCGGTCGCGCAGGCGTGCAAGCAGAATCCTGTCCCCCTGGTCATTCCCTGTCACCGTGTCGTGCGCGACGATGGCAGTCCGGGCGGTTATCGCTGGGGTATCGAGCGCAAGCGGCGTTTGCTTGAGCAGGAGAGCCACACCGCCAGTCAGGCGGACACGACCGGATAGAGGCCGGCCAATCTCGCGGCAAGTGAGGAACTTGGCTGTACTCAATTCCTGTTCTTTATTGTAAGGTTGAGAATGTAGACGCTTTCCTTCCCGATGAGGGGAATGCCCGGCGCCGGGGTAGCCTACATCTGCACAGATCAAGCGGAAGGGTGAATGAAGCAGCACCCGTCGCGCCTGCTGCTGACCGTCTGTGAAAACGGCCTTCGTCGCGCGGGGAAAGGATCAGGGAATGAACCTCTTCTACATGTTATTAAGTGCCATTATCGTCCTTGATATTGCGGCTGCCTGGTGGGGCGTGGACAGTAGAGATGCTCTAAACAGTCCCGAATGGGAGAGACGAGCGCAACGCGGACGCGCTCTCTAGTATTCCATGTGCGTTTTGGCGCAATATCAGATTACCACTGAACAGAACAGGATTTCCTCTATCATGAGCACGCCGCACAGCGACAGCCAGCAGACCACCATCATGGACCCGGCAGGCGCGAACGCCCCGCTTCTCTCCTCCAGCGAGGGAACGGACGCCGCCACGCCCGGCAAGGAGAAACAGCGAGAGCGCCTGGCGATTATCGTCTCCATGTTCGCGCTCTACGTCATCTGGGGCGCGACGTACCTGGGAATGCGAGACGCCCTGCAAGGCTTCCCGCCTTTTCTCCTGGCCGGCATTCGTTTTCTCGTCTCCGGTGGACTGATGTTCATCTTTCTGCTGCTGCGCGGCGCGCCTCTGCCCACGCGCAAAGAATGGCTGGGCGCGGCCCTGATCGGCGCCTTTCTGCTGGTCGGCGGCAACGGCGGCGTGACCTTCGCGGAACAGTGGGTACCCAGCGGACTGACGGCGGTGGCGACCGGAGCTGTCCCCCTCTGGGCGGCTCTCTTCGCCGGCTTCTTTGGTCGCTGGCCAGCCCGCCGCGAATGGCTGGGGCTGGCGCTCGGCTTCGCCGGCCTCATTCTGCTCAACCTGGGCAACGGCCTGAGCGCAAGCTGGTCGACGGGCACCACAGTTCTGCTCCTCTCGCCCATCGCCTGGGCCTTTGGCTCCATTCTCAGCCAGCGTGTAGCCCTGCCCAAAGGTTTTATGTCAACGGCAGCCGAACTGGTCTGCGGCGGCGTTATGTTGCTGTTCATCGGCCTGGCCAGCGGCGAACGCATGACCGCCATGCCGCCTATGCCCGCCATCTGGGCCATGATCTTCCTGATCGCCGCCGGCACCTGGATCGCCTACACCGCTTATGGCTACCTGCTCAGCCATGTACGCGCCTCGCTGGCCACCAGCTACGCCTACGTCAATCCCGTCGTCGCCGTCGGCCTCGGCGTCTGGCTGGGCGGCGAACAGGTCACACTCCTCAGCGCCATCTCTATGCTCATCATCCTCAGCGGCGTCGTCCTCGTCACCATCTCCCGCCCGAGTAAATAAAAGGGAATAGAGTTTATTTATTCGGGCATGGCTGCGCCATGCCAGTCAGCCATGAGTCATCCCTGATGTGATCCCGTTGGGAACGTCGTGGTTGACTCATCGTCGCCGCGCGACTCGCCCTGGTTCTTTCATGAGTCCTCCCCACTGTTTCTGAGGCGGCCTCAAGCGCTGGTGGCGCCCCGCCCCCCTCTTTTTGGACTCTGTTGACGAATGACACGAAAGCTGGAAACAACGCAACATGATGAGCACAAAACGCTTGTTCAAAGAGCTTTGGCTCCAAGCGCAATTTCACTCATATTTGCATTCGTCAACAGAGTCCAAAAAGAGGGGG
>DASZXF010000821.1:0-4095 GCA_035546055.1 Ktedonobacteraceae bacterium | reverse complement strand
GCATCTGATAGATCTGGGCTTCGACGGGATAGACCTTAACATGGGCTGTCCTGCTCAGGGACCGGTCAGCCGGGGGGTCTGTTCGGGTCTGATTAATGACCGGCCACGCGCGAAAGAGATCATTGAAGCGACCAGAGAAGGCGCAGCCGGGGTCATCCCGGTCAGTATTAAAACGCGCCTGGGTTTTCGCAGCATAGACCTGAGCTGGATAGAATTTGTTTTGCAGCAGCATCCACCGGTTTTGACGGTTCACCTGCGCACCGTTTCTGAGATGTCCAGGGTTCCCGCCCATTGGGACCGGATGAAAACGGTAGTTGAAATGAGAGATGCCATCAGTCCTGAAACCCTGGTTGTGGGAAATGGGGATATCAAGTCGTTGGACGAGGCGCGGCAAAAAATAGCCGAGGCCGGCGCGGACGGCGCGATGGTGGGTCGGGGCATCTTTGAAAATCCTTTCCTCTTCGCGGGTACCACGATCAATGAGAAGACGCCGGAGGAAAAGATGCACATGCTGCTTGACCATATGCGCCTCTGGCAAGAAACCTGGGGAACGAGCAAGCACTTTCCCACCCTGCGTAAGTTTTTTAAGGTCTACGCCAATGGCTTCCCCGGCGCGCAGGATTTACGCATCAAACTGATGGAGACGCAAACGCCCGCAGAAACAGAGGAGCTTGTCAAGACCTTTTTGCACACGCTCTCTGCTGCATATGCGCAGCGTTAAGCGGAGAAAAGTTTTTCTGCTGAGATTAAATCTCGGTGATGGAGCGGGTCTTGTCTGTCCACCTGGATGGGCAAGATCCGCTCAGTGCTGACTGGTCTGGCTAGTTTCTGGGAGTCCGTGAACTGGCGGCGAACTGTTCGGCCATAGCGAGCATCCAGGGGTGATGCTCGCGCAGGTGCTGGGCCATGCGACGCAGGACTTTCGCGGCGGTCCAGGCTTCTCCGTTATGGGTGAAAACCTGTGTGCGTTGTTCGGGTGAGAGATCGCGCAGGAGTAGTTCGCTATCCATGGCATTTTCAAAGATCTTCATGGAAATCTCATCAGCCGTCATGGCAGGCGTGGGCTGTTCCGGGGCAGGCTGGCTCTCCAGGCGGGACACATAGAAGTTTTCGCTCTCCATGATGTGCTGGAGGTGCTGGAGCAGTGACCAGCTTGCGGGTGCCGGGGCCAGGTTGTAGAACTGCTCTGGCACATTCGCCACCATCTCAATGATTTGCGCGCGGGCTGTCGCCGCCACATTGAGCGCGTTATCGATTTCCAGGTCGTCTGGCGCGGCCAGGTCAGCCTGAAAGAGCGGGCCGGCGTGTCCGTTGCTGCTCAGGCGTTCGCTGAGAACAACCTCAATGGGCGTGATCTCCTCTTCGACCAGAACGATGTTATTCTCTTTCAGCCAGCTGAAATACGCTTCGATGACCGCCGGGGCGGCCTGGAGGGCTGCGTCGGTGGTAGGGGCTGATGAAAAGCATCCTGGCAACTCGCGGAAAAACGCGATGCTTTCACCCGGCCACTCTTCGAGCAGTGCGTGAAATTGCATGATTGATACCTGCCATTCACAAAAATGCCGAGCCTCTGGTTGGGAAGAAAAGACCCATCTTCAGGCTGATAACTCCATTATTCTACGGCTCACTGTCAATCATACGCTATGCAAGGTCGGAATGCTGCAAAATGGCTACATATTCCTATTAAAGGATGGGTACCGGTGGCTTGCGACGAAAGAAGTCAGCCTGATACAATAAAGCAATATCCATCGTGGTTGGACTGGCGCGAGGTAAAAGGAGCGGTGGAGGGGATGCTGGTATGTTGAGAGGCGGCCTGCCAGGATTGGAGGAAATACCCTGAAAAGACTGGTCAGTAGCGGTAAAAGCCTGGCGTTGATCCTGCGGGTCTATCTGGGCAGCTTCTGGCGCTTCTGGCGTTGGCGTCTGGACCTCTGGCGACATCCAGAGCGACTTATGGAGAGCACACAAAAAAACATGAAACGAACCTTGCTTTTTATTCGGCATGGGCAGACAAGCTGGAATGTTGAGCATCTTTTGCCGGGACAACTGCCCGGTATTCCTTTGACTGATACTGGCCGCGAACAGGCTGAGCGCCTGGCCGAGGCCTTGAAAATTCTCCCGATTACCGCCATCATTAGCAGTCCGCTGGAGCGTGCGCAGGATACCGCTGGCTACCTGGCCAGGGTGCGCGAGTTGCCAGTCTGGCTTGAGGACGATCTCAAAGATACCGATGTAGGTCAGTGGGCCGGGAAAAACTACAACGAGTTGCGTAAAGTGGATGCCGCCTGGAAAGAGTATGTGCGTGATCCCACGAAAGCCCCGGAGGGGGTAGAAACCTTTCCCCAGGTGCAGCAGCGCGTAGTCGCCGCCGTCGAACGCTGGCTGCAAAAAGCAGAGACGGGCAACTATCCCGCTTTTGTGGCGCACGCGGACGTAGTCAAGCTGCTGATGGCGCATTACATGGACCTCGATCCCACGCGCGCAAGCTGGATTTTTATCGACAACGCCTCGGCCAGCATCGTTGAACTGGAGCCGGAGCAGCGTCCGCGCATTGTCGCGGTCAGCTGGAGTCCCAAACCAGGCTGGCTCACGCCGCCGGTACCCGCGCCAACCGAGGAAAAGCGCGCTGAACAATCCCTTGATGAACCACGAGCGTAGTTTCTTTCTGAGCAGCCTTCTCACGCGGGCGCCTGTGCCATTTCCAGCGCCCTCTTCGCTTCCAGCGAAAGGCAGATGAGAAGAGACAAAGGTCAAGAGTTTTTGCAGCGGGGAGTTGATTCCTCGTCTTCTGTAGAAGGGAAGCACACCATGTTTGATCCACGTGATCCGCGCGAGCGCCTCTGGTGGCACTATGACTCGCGCCGACCCCTTTCGGTTGCTCAGATTATCGCCCTGGGCAGCGTCGATGTTTATACGGCGGCCCTGGCCTGGCTCTTGCTGGAAAATGGATCGTCGCTGACCGTGGCGGGGCCGACCGATCCGCAGCCGGGAGTTGGCAAGACCACCACGCTCAACGCCCTTCTCCAGTTTCTCCCGGAGGGCACCGCCCTGGCCTATATGTCCGGCATGTACGAGGATTTTGCTTTCACGCGTCTGCCCGAGATCGAGCCGGAGAAGACCTACGCGCTCTGCAACGAGGTCAGCGACCACCTGCCTATTTATATGTGGGGGCGGGTTGCGCGCCACTTTTTGACCCTGCCCGCGCAGGGCTATCACGTCGCCACCAGTGTCCACGCGGATACCATTACCGAAGTCATCCAGATGTACCAGCGTTCGCTGCGCGTGCCCACGCCTGATATTCGCCGCCTGGGGCTGGTCATCAATATCGGCCTGACCGGGCGCATTTATCCGCCGCGCCGTCGCTGGTTTACCACGCATTTTTTCAGACCCCAGGCCGATCCCGCTCAGCCTGAGAAGATCATCCCGGTGCCGCTCTCGATCTGGAATGAGGTCGAGGATACCTTTGAGCACGCCGAGCAGGCTGTGCTGGACGAACTGGCCGGCTGGCTTGGTCTGACCCCCGCTGCTTTCGCCAGCTCTCTGCAAAAACGCATGACCTGCCTGAGCGAATTTTCGCAGGGACAGGGCTTGAACATTCAGGAACTCTACGAAGCGCTCGAACTGGCCCGCCTGGAGGACGATCAAGCGAATAATCCGTAGATTTGAGAATTTTTACTGAGTGCCGATTGTTGTACAAAGGGAAGTATTGAAAGGAGGAAGACCACTATGCTGAACACGCTCCGAATGGCAAGCGAAGGACGCTGGCCCCGCATCTGCAATCAATAAAACCGCGCACACTAGTCCAGGAAAGGATTAATTCATCTGTATGAGCCATGCTGTTGCCATGCTCAGCGTCCATACGTCGCCGCTGGCCCTGCCTGGGAGCGCGAAGGACGCGGGGGGCATGAATGTCTATATTCGTGAACTGGCCCTTGAAATGGGGCGTTCTGGTATTACCGTTGATATCTTCACTCGCCGCACTCACCCCGATCAGCCCGCCATTGTCGTCGTTGGCCCACGTGTGCGCGTTATCCACATTGAGGCCGGCCCTGTCGCGCCCGTCCATAAAAATGACCTCTACCAGTATCTCTCGGC
>DASZXF010000820.1:0-14525 GCA_035546055.1 Ktedonobacteraceae bacterium | reverse complement strand
CGAGATGGACCGCGAGGGACTTCCCTTCTACCCCTTTATCAACTCGGAGACGAATGGCGTCAATGTTATGTACCGCCTGAACAATGGCGACGGCTATGGCCTGCTGGTGCCTGCTACCGAGCAGGTGGCCGAGTAGAGACGGCGGACCGCAGGCGCGTGCATGAGCCGCCCTGACTCCGCGCCTGCGGTTCATACAACAGATCAGCCAACCTCGCCCATATTCTATCCCCAACCGCCGGCGAGGCTCCTATATCCCCCCAAAAATTGGGCCGCTTACGCGGTTTAACAAAAAAACTCCTCAAACAAGAAAGAGGACTCGCTCAAGCGGTCCACTTTCTTTTGGGGAATGCTGGACAATATGGGCAATTTGTTTATTTTTCAATCAATGCATGACGGGATGGTAGAGGGCGGCTGCCCTGGGGAGCGAGGCTAATCCTGCGATGCGCGCCAGAAGGCGAATCTGCTATAATGGAGCAGCATATTTACGGGCAACGAAAGGATATTGTATGAAAATCGTCATCGCACCACAGGCATTGAAGGGGAGTTTAAGTGCCGCTGAGACCGGTCAGGCCATCGCGGAGGGCGCGCGTGAGGTGTATCCAGAGGCGGAACTGGTGGTTATTCCGGTGGCCGATGGCGGCGAAGGGACGACAGAGACGCTGGTGGACGCGACCGGTGGCAGGATGGTGCAGGTGACGGTAACGGGTCCGCTGGGCGAGCCTGTGCAGGCCTTTCTGGGCATCATGGGCGATGGCTCAACGGCGGTGATTGAGATGGCCGCCAGTTCGGGCTTGCCGCTGGTGCCGCAGGAGAAGCGCAATCCTCGCCTGGCGACCACGCGCGGCGTTGGCGAGTTGATGCGCGCGGCGCTCGACGCCGGCTGTACGCGTTTTATCATTGGCATTGGCGGCAGCGCTACTAATGATGGCGGCGCGGGCATGGCTCAGGCGCTGGGAGCGCGTTTGCTGGACGCTGCTGGCCACGAGTTGCCCGCCGGTGGCGCGGCCCTGGCCCTGCTGAAGCGCATCGAGACGCGGCACATGGATACCCGTCTGGCCGCCTGTACATTTGCCGTGGCCAGCGATGTCACCAACCCGCTGTGCGGCCCCACTGGCGCGTCGGCGGTCTATGGTCCCCAGAAGGGCGCAACCTCTGAGATGGTCGCGGAACTGGACGCAGCTCTGGCTCACTACGCGCAGGTGATCGAGCGCGACCTGGGCGTTGTGGTACGCGATGTGCCGGGCGCGGGCGCGGCTGGTGGTCTGGGCGCGGGCCTGCTGGCTTTCCTCCAGGCCAGTCTGCGTCCAGGCGCGCAGATTGTGCTGGAGGCTGTGCGCCTGGAAGAGCAGTTGCGTGATGCCGATCTCGTCATCACCGCCGAGGGCCGCCTGGATAGCCAGACCGCTTATGGCAAAAGCGTCGGCGCGGTGGCCGCACTGGCCAAAACCTATCACCTGCCCGTACTGGCCATCGCCGGCAGCCTGGGCGACGACTACCGCGAGGTCTACCGCCTTGGCCTCGACGGCCTGGCGGTGCTGCCTGCCGGTCCCATGACCCTCTCAGCTGCTATGCAGGACGCCGCTCGCCTGGCGCGAGAAAGCGCCGAACGCGCGCTCAGAATCTATCGCGCCGGCAGCCGGAGTCGCTAAACAGATCCAGACTCGGACAGGACAGGTGGACTCTATTTCACCTGTTGAGAGACAATTTTAGAACATATTTTTCTGTGAATTTGCTAACATAAGCCTCCTTTCCTGTCCTGCATCGCCAGTGAGGAGAAGGGGTTTCCCGCAAAACAGGCGCGGCTGTGAAAAAATACCATCATATCGCGTATCTTTCGGGCAGACTGAAGCGTATCTTTAGTAAGAGAGCAAATCTCGCTCACCGTTTACCGGAATAAGTCCTGACCAAAAGAAGTTGTTATATGAGAGGAGGGAGGATTATGGCGGCGAGGCGCTATTTATCTGGAACATTGCTCCTGCGAGCAGTGAGCAGATCCCCCAGGATTTATTGTGGAACGCTTGGTGCGTCTCTATACTAAAGAGAGACGTTGGAACATCGCAAAATGTCATCATCGTTAGTGCGTTCCTTTATGATCGAAGGAGCAGAAGATATGCCAGAGAACATGTATGTTACCGATAGTGCAGACTTCAAACACCTCTGTGAGCAAGGTTTCACAGCAGCAGAAGCGATGAAGCTCATTTATATGAAAGAACACTTTGCGGAACAGCTTGAATACCGGGAACTGCTGGAGGAGCAGCACCGTCTGGCTTTTGCCCGCTGGCTGGTGGAACACGACCGAATTAGTGAAGAGAAACAATAAAGGCACCCGGGCATGAAGCCGGAGGGAGTCTGTTTATAGAATAAAGAGCCACGTACAATCCACACGCGGCTCTTTTTATTGGGCTTTTCCCGGTATCTTCGGTGGCTTATGCCCTGAACTGATGACGCGCTCTCGCCTGCGCTTTTTGCTGCTCTGGTTGAGTTATGCATCTCAGTCGGGTAAGGCGCGCGGCCAGATTTTTCGGGTTTGGAGAATTCTGCGCAAATTTTGAGAAAAAGGGAGTTCATTTGCCCATCAATATATGATAAGATTTTGCAGGAGCAGATAAGCACTGGCCAGTTTCTTCTTTCGGGAGGGCAAGAGACGTGAACAAAACGCATCCAACCGCTTACAGGACATACATTCTTGTTCAGGCGCGGCTGCGGCTGGGGTGGACGCAGGAGAATCTTGCCAGGGAGATGGGGGTGTCCAGAAAAACGATTCTGCGCTGGGAAAATGGCACGACCGCGCCGCTGCCTCTCCTGCGCTCAAAACTGGGTGAATTGCTTCAGATCGATCCGGCAAACATCTGGCCGCAGGAAACAGAAGCCAGCATCCAGGCGGAGAGTGCGTCCGCGCAATCGCCAGTGGCGGAGCAAACACAGACCTTTATCGATCCCGCGTTACCCTTGCTCCCGGCGCATTTTCTGGTTGGACGCGACGAGGAACTGACCCACCTGCGTCAGCGGCTCTGCCAGGGCGGGAGCGCGACCCTGACCGCTCTGAACGGTCTGCCAGGCGTGGGCAAGACCGCCCTGGCCGTGACCCTGGCTCATGATCCCGTCGTGCGCGCGCATTTTAAAGACGGCATTCTCTGGGCTGGCCTGGGTCTGGAACCCAACATCCAGAGCCACCTGAGCCGCTGGGGAGCGCTCCTGGGCATGCCGGCCAGCGAAATGAGTTCCCTCAACGATGCCGCCTCCTGGGCCATCGCGCTGCACCGCACGATTGGCACGCGTTCGATGTTGCTCATTATCGATGATGTCTGGGTGTTGGAACATGCCCTGGCCCTGAAAGTCGGCGGACCCACCTGCTCCCATCTCGTCACTACGCGCTTCCCTTCTATCGCCGCACAGATCGCCACCAGCGGACCCACCGCCATCAAAGAACTGAACAGCGAGGAGAGTCTGGGTCTGCTGCACCTGCTGGCCCCCCAGGTTGTCGCCCAGGAAACCTGGCGTGCCCGCGAACTCATCGAGGCTGTAGGCGGTCTGCCGCTCGCTCTGACCCTGCTTGGTAACTATCTGCGCCAGCTCGCCTATAGCAGTCCCTCCCAGCGCATCCCGGCAGCGCTGCAACGTCTGAGAGATGCCAGCGAACGCCTGAACGTCAGCGCTGTACAGGCGCCAGTCGAGCGTCATCCCAGTTTGCCCGGCGGCACCCCCATCTCTCTGCAAACCGTCATCGCCGTCACCGATCAGCAACTCGATCCCCAGGCCAGCCAGACCCTCTACGCCCTCTCCGTCTTTCCCGCTCGTCCCAACACCTTTTCCGAAGAGGCCGCCCTGGCCGTCACCGCCAGCACCACCGCCGTGCTTGACCAGCTCACCGACACCGGCCTGCTGGAGATCAGCGGCGCCGACCGCTACAGTCTGCACCAGACCATCGCCGACTATGCGCGTCTGCGACTCGATGATCAGAGCGTCTATCAGCGCCTCTGTACTTATCTGACAACCTTTGTTGAAATGCATCGCAAAGACTACGAAACGCTCGAAACAGAGAGCAACACCATCCTCGTAGCCCTTGACATCGCCCACGAGCAGCAGCGCAGCGGCGAACTCATCCGTATGGCCTGCGCCTTCTCCGCTTTCCTGCTTTCACGAGGACTCTACCAGACCACCGAAATGCACCTGCAACGCGCCTACCAGGCCGCCAGAGCCGCCGCCGATGACGATAGCCTGGCCAGTATTCTTCTGCACCTGGGCGAAACTGCCTGGAAGACCGGCAACTACGAACAGTCCGCGCACTATCTGCGCGAAGGCCTGATTTCCGCGCGCGCCATGGACAACCACGAACGCATCTGTGCTCTGCTGGCCAATCTTGGCTCGGTCATCTGGAAAAGCGGCGATTACCGCCAGGCCGAGGCTTATTTGCAGGAAGGACTGAGGCTGGCGCGCGAACTGGGCGACCGGGCGCGCATCTGTATGGTGCTGGATATTCTTGGCTCCATCGAAATCAGACGCGGCAATTACGGGCAGGCGCGGGCCTATCTGGAAGAGGGACTGTTGTTCGCCCGCCAGGTTCAGGAGCAGGAGCAGACCTGTACCATTCTGCTCAACCTGGGCGTCATGTCCTCCGAGCAGGGCAAGTACCAGGAGGCCATGGGCTATTTGCAGGAGAGCCTCTTGATCGCGCGCCAGTTGCGCCACCAGGAATGGATCAGCGGCTCCCTCAACAACCTGGGGGACGCCGCCAGCGAGCAGGGGGATTATGAACTGGCCACGCGCTACTTTCAGGAAGGGCTGGACATCGCCCGGCAGATCGGTCACCAGGAATGGATCAGCTTTCATCTGCTCAACCTGGGTTCGACCGCCAGAAAGCAGAGGAACTTCGGGGTAGCCGAGCAATACTTGCAGGAGAGCCTGGCCATGGCCGACCGTATGGGTATTCCGCAGATTATGTGCCATGTGCTCTCCGAACTCGGTGATCTGCACCTCGATCAGCAGCTCACCGCGCAGGCTGAGCAGGATTTCCGCCGCATGGTCGCCACCGCGCCCGATGGAGGACAGGATCTGCTGGCCTGCGCGCAGTACGGTCTGGCCCGCACCCTTGACGCCCAGGGCCGCAGCGCCGAGGCTATGCACCTCGGCGCCGTCAGCGCTGCCGTTCTGGAAACTATCGGCCATCGCAAAGGCCGTGAAGTTCGCGCGTGGCACACTGCTCTCCTCGCCCGCACCCAGACGGACGCCTGAGAGCCTCTGCCATTTCCGTCCTGCTAATTCGTCGTGTAGGCGAGGGGCAGGAAGGGCGCCGAGCAGGACGTGCCACAACTGCTCGGATAGCTGAATTGATAGATGCGCCCGTTGTTAATCAACTGATTCGAGGCATCGTAGACGCGGATCTGGTAATTCGAGCCGCCCGCAATGGTTGGCAGAATCACATAGTCCTCGCCCATATCTCCATCCATCGGAGCGCTGATCCAGTTGCCGTTTTGGTAGTATTCCACGCCATGGATGCCGTTCGCCAGGTGCGTGACCGAAATCGCCGTCCAGTAGGGGTTTGCTCCCTGCAAAATGCCAAGCTGGACATCCCCGCTATAATTGGGGGCCGGGATGAACTGCCAGCTAATCTGCCGATTGTTCCAGGCGTTGGGATACATATCGCCGACCGCCTGGCCGTTCAACTGAAACTGGTTCAGTGAAGGCTGAGCGAGATCCAGGTGGTTCGGATCGTCGCGGCACCAGGCATTGCCATCCTGGCAGCTATCCGCCACGACCATATTGAGGGTCGCGCCATTATACTTGTCCGTCACCCAGCTGCCATTGCGGCAGAACGGCTCATTCGGCGCTCCGTCATTCGTGCCGGTGCAATAATTGCCAATCGTCACCTGCACCCAGCGTCCGCAGTTCAGTCCATTGCTAAACATGCCGATCTTGCTGGCATACTGTGACGCGATAGGCCGCGAAAGCATGGTACTGTAATCGCCGGGATCATTCTGCACGTTCAGCGCGACAAAATTCTGCGAATCCAGGTTGGCCTGGGGAACGCCGCAGCCGCCGTATGAACTGCCGCCAATGCCCGAAAACCACGTCGCATTGCCGGTATGCGTCCCGCTCAGGGTCAACGGCGTCGGCGTCACCACCGGCGTAAAGCCGCCGCTGGGAGTCGGAGTCGTACCGGGGGTTGGGGTCGTACCAGGAGTGGGAGTTGTGCCCGTGGTCGGGGTTCTGCCCACCGTTGGCGTCGTGCCGATAGTGGGGGTTGGCGTCACCGCGCCATTGCAGAGATTGCCATTCACCGAAAAGCTGGTCGGAACGGGATTGCTGGTGGTCCAGGCGCCGTTAAAGCCGGGAATCGCCGTACCATTCACCGCCACGCTACCGTTATAGCTGGCGTTTGCCACCGTCACATTCTGGCCGGACTGGGTGAAGGTTCCGTTCCAGCCCTGAGTCACGCTCTGGCCGTTGGCCGGGAACGCGAAGGCCAGGCTCCAGCTATTCCATGCTGAAGAACTGGTATTCTGAATCACGATATTCGCGCCAAAACCGCCTGTCCACTGGTTCGTGATCGTGTACGTGACCTGGCAGTAGCTCGCGGCGGCATACGTGGCTCTCAGACCGCCGAAAAAGCTGCCGACGAGGGAACAGGCCAGTAACAGTGTCAGCGTGACAGCGAAGAGGCCAAAACGTCTTTTACCTTGCATAAAGCTCCTCCTTGCGCAATGGGGAACAATCAGATCAAGGATGTTCTCAATCCATGAGAAGAAAAGACATTTGCCAATTGGAGAAGGAGAAATGTCTCTTTCTTCTCTCTTGAACCAAGTATAGAGGCTGAGAGAAGAAGAAACCAGAACAGGTAGAAGTCATATAACAGTCAGTTTTTGAGGGAGCGACCAGCGCGCGGCGAGATCAGGAAGCATAGCGCGATCTCGCTTCACTCCTGATCAGGAGATAGCTTTCAAGATCCCTGAACTGCGCGGCAGTGATGGCTCTCAGGCGCAGCGCGACCAGCAGCAGAGCGCGCAGCGTACTATCATAGACAAGCGGCTTGAGTTGCTCGCGCATCTCGCCCTCACGAACCGTACTCAACGCCTCTTCCAGCGTTTTCCCTTGCTCGAAAAGCGTCAGCAGATGGCAGGCCTCAGTTTTCAGGCGCTCCTCTTCCACATTGATTCCCAGGCTTTTCAGCGCCTGCTCAATGGCTGCGTCGTCTCGCGTAGCATCCATTTCGTGCTTCTCCTCCTCGTATTAAACTCTCTTTTGCTTTTGCTCTTCTCTTGAAACACGCCTCGCGGGCTACAAAAGAGTCACATTAGATGGTATACTGTTTTCAGTTGCCGAATGCGCTGCTAAAGGACCGGGCAGGATTTTCCGGTGAAAAATCAGCGCCCGCTAGCTGTCACTGTTTGCTTCTGCGGAGACGTGTACTAAAAGATAGGTTGTGAGAGCTATACATTCCTATACCCAGATAGAGAAACGCTCTGATATGTTCTGCAACACCGCTTTATCATTGATCGTTATCTATTTCTCGTCAGGGGAGAGGAGAGAAAACTCGTATGGCTATTACGCGCAAACCAGAGCACCCGTTTCGGCAGATCGCGGAAACAGACGGAGCGCCTCAGTCTCAGTTGTCCACCTGGCTCAAGCGAGCAGGCGAGCAGAAAAAGCATCTGCTTCACTTTTACGAAAACGACGCCTTCTTGATGCACATTCTTGGTGATTTTATTGAAATGGGTCTGGCAGCGGGAGAGATCAGTCTGCTGTTTGTGACGGCGGATCACCTGGAGCAACTGGCAAAATATATGCAGACCAGGGGCTATGATCTCGCGGAACTGGAGGCTGAAGGAAAATGTCGCATCTGGGATGCTGACGAGATTCTCGCCCAGGTGCTGGTGGATGGTATGCCCCGGTCAGAGCGTTTTACCGGGCTCGTCCAGGCTCGTCTGGAAGAGGCGACCAGCGGTGGACAGCCTGTGCGCGTGTTTGGTGAAATTGTCGTGCAGCTATGGACCGAGGCCAGCCCGGAGGCCGCCATACGTCTGGAGGAACTCTGGAATGAGCTTCACCAGACCGACATCCCCTTTTCGCTGCTCTGCGCTTATCCCATGCGGATTTTCGCTGGCGAACACTACAATGAACCGTTTACTGCTATATGTAGCCAGCATACGCATGTTATGCCCGGTGAGAGCTATCTATCTCCTGGCAATGCAGATGAGCGCCTGCGGGCCATTGCCTTTTTGCAACAAAAGGCTGCTTCCCTTGAAACAGAAATAGAGGAGCGCAAAAAGGTTGAGGAGAACTTGCGAATTTCTGAGAATCATTACAGGCGTCTTTTTGAGGCGTCCACCGATGGCATTTTGATGCTTGATGCGGCGACGGGCAGCATTCACGACGCCAACCCATTTATTACAAATCTGACAGGGTATACACGCGATAATCTGCTTGGTCAGGAACTCTGGCAACTGGGTTTGTTTTGAAGATCGAGAGACTCACCGGGACATCTTGCGGCAATTGCAGGAGCGCAAAGTTCTGCATTTCGAGGAACTGTCCCTGCGCACCAGCGACGGACGCCTGCTGCCGGTTGATCTGGTGAGCGTGTTGTATCAGGCAAATGGAAGTTCGGTCATCCAGTGTATCATTCATGATATCACCGAACGTAAGCGAGCCGAGGAGGCGCGCCTGTACCTGTCGGCCATCGTCGAGTCTTCGGGCGATTGCATCCTCAGCAAAACCCTGGATGGGACCATCACTAGCTGGAATCACGCGGCGGAACTCATGTACGGTTACAGTGCCCAGGAGATGATCGGCCAGTCCGTCACGCGTCTCTTTTTGCCCAATCGCCAGGACGAATTTATCAATATTATGGAGCAGATTCACCAGGGAAAGCGGGTGGTGCATTTAGAGACGCGGCGGCAGCATAAAGATGGGCATATCCTGGATGTTGACGTTTCTGTTTCTCCCATCAGGGATAAGCACGGTGCCATCATCGGCGCTTCAACGATCACGCGCGATATTGGCAAGCAAAAAGAGCTTGAGCGGCAGCGTGAAGATTTTATCGGTCTTGTCACCCATGAATTGAGAAATCCGCTGGCGGCTTTGCAGGGCAATGTCCAGGTCGCCCACCGTTTGCTCTCCCGTCTGCTCAATCAGGCCAGCCAGTTGACGGAGGATCAGCAGCGTATGCTGGAGGACGTACTCACCATGCTGGGGCGGAGTCAGCAACCGTTGCGCGTGCAGCGGCGCCTGATCGATGATCTGCTCGATTTTTCGCGTATCCAGCAGGATCAGGTCGAACTCCGCCTGGAGGTCTGGAATCTGGGTGCGCTGGTGCATGAGGTTGTGCTGGATCACCAGGCGGCCTATTCGCGGCGGCTGATTACCCTGGAACTCCCCGACGTAGATCCGCTGCCGGTCTATGCCGACCGGGACCGCGTGACACAGGTGCTGGGCAATTACATCACCAACGCCCTCAAATTCGCGCCAGAAGATCAGCCCATTTGCATTGGCATCGACGTGTGCGAAGGATCTGTGCGCGTCTGGGTCAAAGATCGTGGACCAGGGCTAAGTGCGGACCAGCAGGAACGTATCTGGCAGCGTTTTTCCCAGGTCGCGCAGACGCCACGTCAGCAAGGATGGCGCCCCGGCCTGGGTCTGGGCCTCTACCTCTGCCAGCAACTCGTCAGTCGGCAAGGAGGAAAGGTCGGCGTCCAGAGCACCAGGGGCCAGGGAGCTACCTTCTGGTTCACCCTCCCGTTGCACAATCCGCTGCCAGAGAGCGAGCAAAAATGCCAGTGAAACCATTTCTGTCTTTCGCTTGAAATAACTAACATGGTATGGCGAACTCGCTGAAGTCGTCTCACGAAAACTTCTCAAACAAGAAAGAGGGCCGTTTCAGCGGTCCTCTTTCTTCGGGTTGTAAGGGTAAAACGGCCTGCTATACGTTTTGCAGCTTTTCTGGTCAGCCGGGTAATGTTTCAGGTTTCTCGGGCCCGGCAAACTAGTCTGCGGGTAGGAGATCCGCGATGGTTACGGGCAGGCCGCTTTCGGCTGATTGGATGGCCGCGAACATCAGGGCCAGCGTTTTCACATTATCGTGCCCGGAGCTTTCGGGAGTCTCGTGCTTCTCCAACGCTTGCGCGAAGGCCTCCAGGCTGCCCCGGCGATCCACGTATGCCAGCGCGGGCAGGCGTACCGCGTAGGGGCGTCTGTCGGCGGGGCGCACGCGCACCTGGTCGGGAAGCTCGCCGCGCCCGGTCCAGGCAATCTGTCCGCCCGCGCAGTCCATGCGCCATTCGCCGCACCAGTCAGTGGTTGGTCCCTGGCTGATCCAGCTACCGCGATAGCTGACCACCGTACCGCCATCCAGCGTCACCGTCAGCGCAGCCGCCGGAGCCTGGGCGAAATTGCTCCAGGGGGGATTCCAGGTCTGACACATCACCTGCAACGGCTCCTGTTTGAGCACATAACGCATGAGATCGAAATGGTGAATGGCCATATCGGCCAGCAGGGGATGCCAGAGTTGATAATGCCGGTGATTGGTCGCCGGCACCGTATTCGCCGAGCGGCGGAAATCAATCTCAACCGAACTGACCGCCCCCAGCGTTTGCCGCGTCACCAGTTCGCGTACCTTTTGTACTGCCGTCCCAAAGCGATAGTTCTGGCTGACCATCAGCGTGCGCTGGTTCTTTTCCGCCAGCCTGACCAGTTCCCAGGCCTCGGCCAGGGTCGGGGCGAAAGGTTTTTCCAGCAGCACATCTTTGCCCGCCAGCAGAGCTGCCCGCGCCGCCGGCACATGTCCCGGCAGGCTTGCCGTAATCAAAACCGCGTCCGCCGGTACCGCCGCGAGCGCCTCTTCCACCGAGAGAAAACAGCGCTCTCCCGGCAGATTAAACTGTTCCCGCGCCTGAGCCAGTGCCTGGGCATCAATCTCCACCCAGGCCACCGGCTCAACCGACTGGCTGTGTGAGACTATTTCATGAAACCAGTTTTTTCCCCAGCCACCCAGACCAACCTGTATCAAACGAATTGCCACAATCGTACTCCTTGTAGTAGCAAAGCCATTTATGAGAAGCCCTGAGATCAACAGCGCTGACCCTTGCTCACCAAAAATGGATGTGTATTACTTACTCTATAGTATCACAATCAGTTTGGCAAAAACTGAACCATTGGTAAGCTAGTCAATAGAAAGAGGCTTTTATGGCCGATATTCGCGTTACCGTCTGGAATGAATTTCGCCACGAACGCAAAGATCCTGAAATCGCCCAGATCTACCCCGCCGGCATTCACGCCACCATCGCGGCGGCTTTGCGGACGGAAGAACATATAGAAGTACGCACCGCCACCCTTGACGAGCCGGAGCATGGTTTAAGTCGGGATGTTCTTCAGCAGACCGATGTCTTAATCTGGTGGGGACACATGGCTCATGATGAGGTAGCAGATGAAATCGTTGAGCGCGTGCAGCAGCGCGTTCTGGCCGGCATGGGTCTGATCGTCCTGCATTCGGGGCACTTCTCGAAGATATTCAAGCGCCTGATGGGCACCTCCTGCGATCTCAAATGGCGCGAGAGCAACGACCACGAGCGTCTGTGGGTCGTCGCCCCCGGCCATCCCATCGTTGCCGGAGTTGGGGAATATATCGATCTTGAGCGGGAAGAGATGTATGGTGAACACTTCGACATTCCCCAGCCCGAAACGCTTGTCCTGGTTAGCTGGTTCAGCGGAGGCGAAGTCTTCCGCAGCGGGTGCTGCTATACCCGTGGTCAGGGCAAGATCTTCTATTTCCGGCCCGGCCATGAAGCCTTTCCCACCTATCGCCACCCGCGCATTCAGCGCGTCATCGCCAACGCCGTGCGCTGGGCAGCTCCAGTAGAACCCCTGACCATAACCTACGGCAACACGCCAGCCCTGGAATAGCCAGCGCAGGCAGGCAGGCTCGCGCAGGCAGGCGAAGCGCGGAACGCGCGGCAAACTTTACTCTCGCTTGCCTGTCAGAGCCTGCAGAATGAAGAGGAAGACGCAGGCGCCCAGGAAGGCGATCAGCAAACTGCCCCAGAAGTGAAACGAGCCGTTGATATTCAGCAGGCTGGCCAGAAAACCTCCCACCACCGCGCCGATCAGTCCCACCACGATATTGCCCAGGCAGCCGTAGCCACGTCCGCGCATCATCACACTGGCCAGCCAGCCGGCCAGACCGCCCAGAATCAGCCAGCTCAGCAGATCGCTCACTGCGAACTGCACACCTGGTATCATAATGCTCATCGTTTTTATCTCCTATTTAAAAGCAGCTCTGGCAGACGCAGAGGCGTATAGCTATGTATAGAGCTCGCTCATTTGAGCGAGTACCACATATACGCACCAGCATGGCTCTGGTTGCACGTTTCCTGCGCGCAGTCTGCCCATGCTTTTCAGGCATGAGGCGACAGGTGAAAAGCTGCTTCGTTCTGCTTTTCGTGATGGAGAAGAGTTTATTGGGCGAAGCGGCGGGCGTTGCGTTCTCGGGCTTTCAGCGCTTCCTCTTCGCGGTTCCTGGGTCTGGCGCTGGATTCGAGGGAATTGAGCAGCTGCGCCGAAATGCCGGCAATTTCCTCTACCGCCCTGGAAAAAGCTGCCTCGTTGGCTTTAGAAGGCGTGTGAAAGCCGCTGATCTTTCTGACAAACTGAAGCGCGGCGGCGTAAATCTCGTCCTCCGTCGCACCTGGCTCAAAATTGAAAAGTGGCTTGATATTCCTGCACATAACGTCTGTTCTCCCTTTCAGATCTCAAAAAACCTCTGCCTGTGAGCGCTCCACCCGGCCCGGGAAGAATGGGCCAGGTGGAGCGCTTACGAAAAGATGCCTCTTAACTTAATTTCTTTTTGTTCGCTTGCCGAATGACGCCAGCAGCAGCGTCGGTGCGAAGACCAGGCAGCACGCGCCAAAGATAAACGAGGTCGAGAGGTTGACATTGGTTTGCAGCCAGCCGCCTACTGCCGGACCAATGCTGAAGCCGATACTCCAGGTAACAGAATAGAGGCCGGAGAGGGTGGCGCGATGTTTGTCGGAAACCTTCTCCATGGCAAAGGCCGCATAGACCGGCTCGATCAACGTGCGCAGGAATGAGCGCGTGTACTCGCCGGCGATAGCGATGGGAAGGTTTGGCGCAAAGCCGATCAGCACCATCAGCGGCGCGGTGATATATTGTACCGTGGTCACAAGGCGCAGCTTGCTCCAGCGCTTGACGAACAGCGGCGCGGTCAGCGAGAAGAGGCCGCCGATCAGGCCGGAGAGTGTAAAGATGATGCCCAGAGGCTCCGGCAAGAGATGGAAGCGCAGCACAAAGTAGATCTGAATCAGCGCTACCACCGCGCCCTCGCCCATCGTAAAGACGAGATCGGGGATGAGCAACTGGATGAACAGCATCACCGGCCAGCGCTCTTTCACCGGCTGCGCAACTACCGTTGTGGTCCCATCTTCCGCCGTCACACTCGCCGCGACAGTCTCTTCCGGGGATCGTTTCGGCTCGCGCAAAAACCACAGTGGCAGGCCGAAGATGAAGGTAAAGGCCGAGGCGGTAAAGACGCCCCAGCGCAGCGGAATCGTGCTGGCGGGCGAGAGATGGAGAATGCCCCCGATAAACTCGGGAATAGCGCCGCCCAGCAGATTGCCCAGGGCGCCGATGCCCAGCAGCAGAAAGCTGTTCAACGCCAGCACGCCCACGCGCTGCTTTTCCGTCGTGCTTTCCACCAGCAGGGGCAGATTTGTCACCCAGTAGGCCGTTGAGACCATGCCTTGCAGCAGGCCCATAATAAGCAGCAGCGGGGCTGAACTGACCACGCCGGTCAGAGCCAGGCTCAGCGGCGTCAGAATAGCCGTCATGATCAGCACCGGTTTGCGGCCAACGCGATCAGCCAGGCGTCCGACCGGTACCGCGCTGACCAGGGCGCCGATGGCAGGCATGGCGCTGAACAGACCAATGAACTCTGGCTGATAGCCCAGACTATGAACGTAATAATTAAGCGTCAACGCGCTGATGCTCAACTGGAAGCCTTTCCCGGTGGTGAAAAGGAGCAGCAAATAGACATTGCGCGGCAGCCGCGTGAACGCCGTTACCAACGATTGTTTTGGCGAGGGCTTTGTTTCTCGCACAGATGATTCTGGGGAACCAGATACCAGAGACATAGTAGATTGAACTGCCTCTCTACGTGTGTTCAAATGTATGCAACGTATTCTCGGTCGCGGTGAAAACCTTCGCACACCGCACGGGATCGCCCGTTTGTGGCCCTGGTCGGGCAAGGCACCTCATCGGGATATTGATCGCGCTCTTGTCGTCCGACCACAATGGTCTTTTCAACCAGTTTACGGGCTATCAGGTGCCTCACTGGAGGCAGTGAGTTCCGTTGCTTGTGGCGTTTTCATTGGGAAACACGCTTGTAGACCTGGTTCAAATGGCGATACCGGCATGACCGCTTTTTACAACAGCCCCGCCTGGAGCGGATATAGTCCAGTTGTTTATTATATCATTTGTTTCTATTGAATCCATCAGGGTAAACCTGGCTGCTTGCGCTCTCG
>DASZXF010000819.1:0-3105 GCA_035546055.1 Ktedonobacteraceae bacterium | reverse complement strand
CTCCTCCTCCGAAAGAACCAGGGCGAGTCGCGCGGCGATGAGGAGTCACCCACGATTTTCCCAACGGGATCTTCTGAGGCTGCAAGAAGCCTCATCAGGAGTGGTGCGCCAACCAGCGCATGACGTTTCATATTTTTCTGGAGGAGGAGGCAGGTTGGGCCGGGCCCAACCTGCCTCCTCCTCCCAAGAACCAGGGCGAGTCGCGTAGCGACGAGGAGTCACCCACGGATTTCCCAATGGGATCGGATGTTGATCCGGGGTGACTCATGAGCTTGAGGGAAAAGAGCAATATTGCCATCATTGTGCTCGATCTGCACCACCTTAACACCACTTTGAGCATTGAATCGCTACCAGGCTATTTTATAGTAAAAATGAAATTTTCTCCTGAAAACAGATGTATTCGGATGTAACATCTGGCACGAAGTAAACACTGGCTGGCAGATCCGTTTGAGGATGGTCATACGGACATATGCATGAGGTCAGGGAAGGACTGGTTTCTATGAGAGAGAAAGTGAGGAGAGCGCTCAGAAACAGACTGGCTCTGGTGCTGATAGGGAGTTTGCTGGCGGCGATCCTGTCCACAGGTCTGTCATATGCCGCGATCCACAATCCATTTTTTGCGTTGTCCAGCGCGCACGCGGACGGGCCGAATCCGATTCAAGTTGAGAATAGCAAGCCGGGGACGCCGGGCTGGAACGATTTTTCCGCCGATACGGCGCCGGATACGCTTTCGGGCTTTGGCTCTCAGATCAGTGTCAATCATGGCGGCTCTATCGATTTTTATGTGACGACAACGGCGCCCAGTTTTACCATTGATATTTATCGCACCGGCTATTATGGCGGAGTTGGCGCGCGCTTGATTACGTCCCTGGGCAGCTTCACTGGTCTGCACCAGGCCATCCCGGCGCCCGATCCGGTGACGGGTCTGATCTCCTGCGCCGGCTGGACGAAGACGACGAGCCTGACCATTCCCTCTACCTGGGTGACGGGTGTCTACCTCGCCAAACTGACCTCTTCCACCGGCCATTCCAGCTTTATTTTCTTTGTCGTGCGCGATGATGGCGGCACCGAGGATCTGCTGTTTCAGACCAGCGTTACCACTTACCAGGCGTATAATACCTGGGGTGGACTCAGCCTGTATAATAACGATCTGACGGATAAGACGGTCTACCCCTATCCGCACGCGATGAAGGTTTCGTTTGATCGTCCCTTTAATCCGGGAGATAGTAACGGCGCGGGCCATTACTTCTTCTTTGAGTTTTATTTTGTCTACTGGATGGAGTCGCAGGGCTATAACGTCGCCTACACTACCAATGTAGATACCGAGGCGCGCCCGGCTGAGATTCTGAAGCACAAGGGTTTTCTCTCGGTGGGGCATGATGAATACTGGTCGATGGGCATGAGAAACGCGGTGCAGAATGCCATTAACGCGGGCGTCAATGTGGCTTTCTTCTCGGCGAATACGAGCTACTGGCAGATTCGCTTTGAGCCGAATTCGCTCGGGGTGCCGGATCGCGTGGTGGTTGGCTACAAGGATTATGCCACCTATGGGGCGGCGCCGGGACCAGATCCTATGTGGAATGTCAACAATTCCCTGGTGACGACGCTCTGGCGCGATCCTGTGGTGAATATGCCGGAAAATGCTATGATCGGGGTGATGTATGAGCAGCAGGAGGATAACAACTACGCCTATGTGGTGAGCAATGCCGCGAACTGGATCTACGCGGGTACGGGCTTTGTGGATGGCACGTCGATTCCGGGGATTGTGGGCTATGAATATGACAAAGCCTGGAACAATGGCTTTGCTCCGGCCAATGAGATTGTGCTTTCCAACTCGCCGGTGCATGGCTGCTGCGGCGGATTCAGCTCGTTCTCGAACTCGACGCTGTACACCGCCGCCAGTGGCGCGCGCGTCTTTGCCGCCGGCACTATCCAGTGGAGCTGGGGTCTGGCCAGTATTCAGAGCAATCCGTATATGAACGCGGGCATTCAGCGCACCACGGCCAATATCCTGAACAATTTCATCGGCTCTACATCCGCGCCGACCTCCAGGCTGACCTTTAGCTCGGACTTCTTGAGCTTTGGCAATCAGGGCGTCCACACGACCAGCGCGGCGCAGACGGTGAAGATAACGAACAGCGGGACATCTGCGCTGAGTATCAGCAATATCGCGGCGACGGGGACGAACGCGGGCGATTTCGCGCAGACCAATACCTGCCCGGCCAGTCTGGCGGCGCAGGCCAGTTGCACTATCAGCGTGACCTTTACGCCGACCGCCAGCGGAGGGCGCAGCGGTACAATTACCCTGACCGATAGTGACGCGGGGAGTCCGCAGGTGATTGCGCTGAACGGCATCGGCATCGCATCTGGCTCGGCTGTGCGTCTCAGCACCTCCAATGTCAGCTTTGGCAATCAGATCGTTGGGACGACCAGTTCGACTCAGACGGTCACGGTGACGAATAGCGGCGTGGCCGCGCTGTCCCTGAGCCTGATCCAGGTTGAGGGCTTGAACGCGAACGATTTCGCGCAGACGAACAACTGTCCGGCCAGTCTGGCGGTGAACGCGAGCTGTACTATCACCGTGACCTTTACGCCCGCCACCGGCGGCACGCGCGCCGGACGTATCACTCTGAATGACAATGCCTCGGATAATCCGCAATATATTGTCTTGAGTGGCACAGGCGTTACGGCCAGCGCGGGCATCAGTCTGAATCCGCTCAACATCGATTTTGGCAACCAGGATGAGGACGAGGTGAGTAGCGCGCAGACCATCACTCTGACCAATACGGGGTCTTCTGCCCTGACCATCAGCCAGGTTGCCATCACCGGGACGGACGCCAGCGATTTCGCGCAGACGAACAACTGTCCGACCAGCCTGGCGGCGGGTGCGAACTGCGCCATCAGCGTGACTTTTTCACCGGTGGAAACCGGCAGCCGCAGCGCCCAGGTTGCGATCTCTGACAACCTCGCCGGGAGTCCTCACACCGTTACCCTCAATGGTACCGGAGTGGAGGAAACGCCGGGGGTGACGCTGAATCCGGTCATGGTCACATTCGCCGATCAGACGACCGGTACCACCAGTTCGGCGCACACCATCACCCTGAC
>DASZXF010000818.1:0-3889 GCA_035546055.1 Ktedonobacteraceae bacterium | reverse complement strand
ACAAACGCGACGACGATGCCAGCAGGGTTGGCCAGGAAATCATTAACATGGAAAAAGCCCTGGAGTGCCCAGGCTACCAGGAAAGAAAGCAACATGGCTGAAAGGCTGGTCAGTTGTCCCTTGGCGGCTCGCCGGACCCATTCCCAGCCGCGAATACCTTTGACTTGCTCGCTATAGGTGAAAAACTGATTCAAAATGAAATTGACGATATTGCTGACTTCAAAGGCGCAGGCAGAGGCAATTGGAAAGAAAAAGGGGCTGTTAGCAGACAGACCCAGACCCAGGAGCTTTTCAAAACAGAAAAGCGCGCCGTCATTAATAAATATTCCGACGCCGCCAACCATGCCATAGCGAACAATACGTATGTTTAAGAGTCGCTTTATGAGAGAGATCATATGCTGGTGCTCCTGTGCCCTCTGTATTAATAGATAGATGCGATAATCATGACTATCCTATCACCTTCTTTTTTTTCCTGCAAGCAATTACCCCATTTTGCCTACACGCCTGCGCTTTCCAACCTTGCTCATACCTGGCGCGTAATAAGGCAATGAAAGCGTTCTGAAGCAGGACATTCTTCTAGCTTTCTTCAGTACACGAAAGGGCAATAATCGATGTCTCAACAGCATGCTCAATTTGAGGAAGAGTTTCGCGATGGGCCTCAGCCTCATATGACCTATCAGGAGCATCACGACGCGCCATCTGTGACGTATACCGCTCCCGTTCCTCCCGTTCCACCTCCGCTCTCTTATATGGGTGTGCCTGCCCAGAAGTTGCAGGCGCCTGTCCAGCAAAATAAACAGGGAGGCACCGGCATTGGTGTGCGCGTAGTGCTGGCTATCTTCTCGCTGTTTTTCGTCTTTACCATGTTTATAGTCTCCCTGGTTATTGCCAGCAACAACAATCCGGTACAAAGTGTCCTGGGGGTGCTGGCAATTCTCTTTGCCCTGGGTTTCGCTGTGGTGGTGTTGCTTATTAATCTGATAGTCAATCTGCGGCGTTGAGGTGAGCGGAATGCGGCAAAGGCGGCTCGCCGGAGTTCGGGGGTGGGATGGCGGTTTTGCCCGGCCTTTTTGAGCGCAACGAAACCGCCAGCCCGGCGTCAGGCTCCTTTGACGATGGGGAAGCCGGCTTGCTGCCAGTGGTTGAAGCCGCTGGCCATGTCGAGCACCTGCGGATACTGACGGGCGGTGAGCAGACTGGCGGCGATGGGGGAGCGTGTTCCGCCCTGGCAATGGACGATGATGGGTTTGTCGGTGGGTAGCCGGTGCGCGTTTTGCTCCAGGTAGCCGAGGTGGATGTGCAGACTGCCGGGAATGTGTCCCGCCGTGTATTCTTCGTGGCTGCGCACATCGACCAGGGCGGCAGCTTCCTGTTCCAGCAGGGCGCGGGCCTCTTCGATGCTGATCTGCTGGCTGCTGACCAGGGGACGTTGCCGCTGCCAGGCGGCGATGATCTCTGGGCTCCAGATGTGCGCGAGATTGTCCAGGCCGATCAGGTGCAGGCTGGCCATGATGCCGGACACGCTGGCAGGTTCGGCGATCAGCGAGAAGGGGCGCTCGGCGGGCAGCAGCCAGCCGGCCCAGGTGAGGAAGCTGGTTCCCTGGGGAATGGTGATGGTGCCGGGGATGTGGCCAGCCGCGTATTCCTGGGGCGCGCGTGTATCCACGATGGGAAGGCCGGCCTGGAGGTCCGCGAGCAGTTGTTCGCAGGTGGCATTGACCTCGGGCACGGCGTGCTGGTCAGTGCCCACTGATCCCGCGCGGTTGAGTTGTTTCATGCGCGCGAAGTAGGCGGGCGGTTCAGGTTGTCCTGCCAGCACGGTCTGGACAAAGTGCGCTTCGTTTTGCGCCTCAAAGGCCCAGTTTGTGCGTTTCTCGTAGCCCAGCGTGCTCTGTGGAATGGCGCCCAGGGCTCGCCCACACGCGCTGCCCGCGCCATGACCGGGCCAGATCTGCAAGTAGTCCGGCAATTCGCGGACGCGCTGGAGTGAGCGAAAGAGTTGACTCGCGCCGGGGGCGGCGTTTCCTCTGACCCCGACAACCTTCTCCAGCAGATCGGGACGGCCCACATCGCCGACAAAGAGAAAATCGCCGCTGAAAAGACCCATAGGTTCGCTGGTAGTCGCGCTATCGGTGAGCAAGAATGAGAGGTGCTCAGGCGTGTGGCCGGGTGTATGAAGCGCCTGGATGAGAATATTGCCGACCTGAAAGGTATCGCCATCGTTCAGCAGCCTGGCTCCAACCTCCCTGGCGTACTCATATTGCCAGTCCGGGGAACCGGCACCAGAGAGGTAGAGCTGCGCGCCGGTGTACTGAGCCAGTTCGCGCGCCCCGGAGATAAAATCAGCGTGAATATGCGTTTCGGCAATCGCGCTGATGCGCAGACCTTTGCTGCTGGCCAGCTCGATGTAGTGCTCGATGTTGCGGTTGGGGTCAAGAATCAAAGCCTGGCCACTGGCGGAACAGCCCACCAGATAGCTGGCCTGGGCCAGAGCCTCTTCGTAGATCAGACGTAAAATCATTGTGGTTTTCTCCTCCTCATTGAGCTGGCAACCAGGGCCAGATTTCGCCGGACGCTGCGAAGCGCTCAAATCACACGCTAGCGTGTGATTCTTCTCTGCGTAGAGCAACCCTGCTCTACCTGCGCTCTTGCGTTGAATATACCACATGAGATCAATCATGAGAGATTTTCTGGCCTGAAACGTTGTACTGGTATGGGAAATGTGATGGCTACTTTCTCCGGGTCATCCCCGCACGCGAGTGAGGCTTTTCCCAGCTAGAAATACAGGTGCCTTATGCATGATATTCGTCTTGAGCGTTGGGCGCACACCCTCGTTCATTATTGTCTCTCGCTGAAAGAGGGCGATAACGTTGCTATTCACGCGACCACCCTGGCCGCGCCCCTGGTGGAAGCCGTTTACCGTGAAATTCTGCGCGCCGGGGCCAATCCGCTGCCCTTTGTGACCCTGGAGCACCTGGATGAGATCCTTTTGCAAGAAGCCAGTTCGCGCCAGATCGCGCAGTCATACCAGGTGCTCAGTGCCATGGCTCCGCATATCGATGCCCGGCTCGTGATTTACTCCGAAGGGAACACCAGAGCTTTGACCAATGTGGACCCCGCGCGTTCCGCCTTACTCAGACAGGCGTATGCGCAAGTGCGCACGTCTATGGCGGAAAAAGAGCATTTTCGCTGGGCTTTGACGCTCTATCCAACCCTGGCCTATGCTCAGGATGCCGAGATGTCGCTGCACGATTTTGAGGAATTTGTCTTTAACGTGTGTTTCCTGAACGACGCGGACCCCAGTGCGCGCTGGCGAGCCATTTCGGTTGAGCAGCAGCGGCTGGTCGACTGGCTGGCAGGCCACAAGGATGTCCACATTCTCGGCCCTCAGACCGATCTGCGTCTCTCCATCGACGGGCGCGTGTTCATCAACAGCGACGGCAAGCGCAACTTTCCCAGTGGTGAGTTCTTCACCGGTCCGGTCGAAAAGAGCGCCAATGGCGTCATTCAGTTCGATATACCCTCTTCATATAATGGTCGCTCCGTCGAAGGCGTGCGCCTGGTTTTCCGTGAAGGCAAAGTGGTCGAAGCCACCGCGCGCCAGGGCCAGGACTACCTGGAGAGCATGTTAAACCTCGATGAAGGCGCGCGTTACCTGGGCGAGTTTGCCTTTGGCAACAATCCTGGCGTCGTGCGGGCCACCAGGAATACCCTGTTCGACGAAAAGATGGGCGGCACCGTCCACCTGGCTCTGGGCAACAGCTATCCTGAAACCGGCGGCGTCAATACCTCGGCGGTTCACTGGGATATGGTCTGCGATCTGCGCCAGCAGGGCGAGGTCTGGATCGACGGCGTGCTGTTTTTGCAGAACGGCAAAATTCTCGTCTGA
>DASZXF010000817.1:0-2988 GCA_035546055.1 Ktedonobacteraceae bacterium | reverse complement strand
TATCTCGCAGTCTCAAGGCGGGCTGGCAACTGTCCGGTCAGCGCAACTTCGCCTGTTCTCCATTGTCTCTTCTCTTCTATTCTACCATAGAGCCTCGCTGCTTCTTCCAGGCGGTGGGAATAATTTCGCCATCCACCGCGTTTGTATGAGTGATTGGCAATCAGATCGTGAGAGTGCTAGACAGCAGAAGAAAAATATGGTAGAATTTTAGCAATCGGAAGATCTGAGTGCTAACAGCAAACGTAAGGAGCTGACAGAACAGAATGAAATGCGAACGTTGTGAAAAGAATCCTGCCACAGTGCGTTGCTACATACAGGGCAGCCAGAAGGCATACAACATCTGCCAGTCATGTTTTGATGAATTGAGGTCAGCAATGGGGCCTATGGGGGATATGTCGGGCGAGGGTTTCTTCGGCAATGCTCCTTTCGGCTTCAATAATAACGCTGCCGCCGCGAGTGGTCTGGGTGGCGCTTCCAATGGCGCGGGGACCACTACTGCGAAGCAGCGGGCAAAATATAGCAAGACACCGACATTGGATCAATTTGGACGCGATCTGACCGCCGAGGCGGCGGAAGGAAAACTCGATCCCGCCTCTGGTCGTGAGCGTGAACTGCGCCGGGTGATCACCGTATTAGGGCGTCGTCAGAAGAACAACCCCGTCCTGATTGGTGAGCCGGGCGTCGGCAAGACCGCGATTGTTGAGGGTCTGGCCAAACGTATTCAAGAGGGCAATGTGCCCACCGGTCTGCGTAACAAGCGTATTGTCTCGTTAAATATTGGTGGTATGGTCGCCGGAGCGATGTTCCGTGGTCAATTCGAGCAGCGTATGAAATCCATGCTCGAAGAACTGCGTGAGTCGCCCGACATCATCATCTTCATCGATGAATTGCATACCGTCGTCGGGGCGGGAGCCGCCGATGGAGCCGTAGGGGCTGCTGACATGCTCAAGCCTGCTCTGGCGCGTGGTGAAGTGCGCTGTATTGGCGCGACCACGCTGGACGAGTACCGCAAGCATGTTGAGAAAGATGCCGCCCTGGAGCGCCGTTTCCAGCCGGTGCTGGTGGATGAGCCATCAGTTGAGGAAGCCATCACCATGTTGCAGGCGGTGCGGCCAAACTATGAGTTGCACCACAGCGTCGGTATCACCGATGAGGCGATTGAAGCCGCCGTCAAGCTTTCCGACCGCTACATCAATGATCGTTTCCTGCCGGATAAAGCCATTGATGTCATGGACGAGGCTGGCTCGATGCTGCGCCTGGAGGCCACCGAGCAGGGCATTGTCAGTCCGACTCTGATCTCAGATCTTGAAAAAGAGCTGGCCGATATTCAGGCCAAAAAAGAGGCAGCCGCCAACGCCGAGGAGTACGAGCGGGCGGCCAGGATGCGCCAGCAAGAGTTGCTGGTTCAGGAAAAGCTGGATAAAGCGCGCGCCGAGTCCGGTAATCTGGTCAAACTGCTGGTCACACCTGAACTGATCGCCAGGGTTGTTGAAACCTGGACCGGTGTGCCGGTCAGTCAGATGCTCGAAAGCGAGCGTCAGAATCTGCTGAATCTGGAAGATGATCTGCGCAAACGCGTCATCGGTCAGAACGAGGCCATCGGTGTCGTCGCGCGTGCTATTCGGCGCTCGCGGGCGGGTCTGAAAGATCCCAGGCGTCCGATTGGTTCCTTCCTCTTCCTGGGTCCGACCGGCGTTGGCAAGACCGAACTGGCCAAAGCGCTGGCGGCGGAACTCTTTGGTGGGGAAGACCACATGATCCGCCTGGATATGTCGGAGTACATGGAGCCGCATACCGTCTCGCGCCTGTTTGGTAGCCCTCCGGGCTACGTCGGGCACGATGAGGGTGGTCAGTTGACCGAGCAAGTGCGCCGGCGTCCGTACAGCGTCATTCTGCTGGACGAAGTTGAAAAAGCTCACCCGGAGGTCTTCAACTCGCTGCTGCAGATTATGGACGATGGGCGTCTGACCGATGGTCAGGGACGCACGGTCGACTTCAAAAATACCGTTGTTATCATGACCAGCAACGCGGGCAGCGCGGATCTGAAACACGCCGCGCAAATTGGCTTTTTGCAGCCGAGAGGCGAGAATGCCCGCGATGAGCAGCACGAAGCCATGCGCTCCAAAGCCATGGAAGGGCTGAAGCGCATGTTCCGGCCCGAATTCATCAACCGTATCGATCAGGTTGTCGTCTTCCATGCACTGGGTAAAGAGGAACTCGACCAGATCCTCGACCTGATGCTGCTCCAGGTGCGCGGACGCCTGAGCGAGCAAAAAATCGCTCTGGAGATCAGCGACGAAGTGCGCGATCTCCTGTTGAAAGAGGGCTTTAGCGAAGAGTACGGAGCGCGTCCGCTGCGGCGCACCCTCCAGACCTACGTTGATGATATCCTGGCTGATGCCGTTCTGGCTGGTGAACTCGGCGCCGGTCAGACCGCCAGCCTGGTCCTGCGCGATGGCCAGGTTGCGCTGGAGTCGCAGCCAATCATTCAATCAGCGTAAGCGCTGCAAACAGAGCCTCCATCCCGTTGCTAACGGGGTGGAGGTTTTTTTTATGCACCGTGGCTATGCACGGTCCGCTGTTGTTCATGAGACAAGGAGCGGCCCAGTAATTTTGCGGGCGAGGAAAGCTATGCCTGGTGATACAATGATTCTTGAGAGCAGATGAAACACCATGAAGAAGAATGAGCCATATCTGTGAGCAATGTAGAAAGATCTGGTGGTTGTTATTATTCCCGATACTCCAAAGCCCGCATCTGGCCTGCCACAACATCAGCAGTATGAAGAACGCCAGCTCGCTCCAGCCGGCCCGAAGGTCTGGTGGCGCCGTAGCGTGCCCAGCTATGGTCTGGCTTTTTTGATTGTGGCGGCCTTCACTGGCCTGACCCTGCTGGGAGAACGCTTCGTCAATGTCACCTACTTTCCCAATAGCGCCGCTCTGCTGCTGGGTATTCTCTGTGTCGCTCTCATCTGGGGCATTGGACCGGGT
>DASZXF010000816.1:0-4823 GCA_035546055.1 Ktedonobacteraceae bacterium | reverse complement strand
GTCGCGAGCTGTGTTAGCCAGTCTGCCGCAGGCTTGCAGGGCCAGAGCCTTGATCTGGAAGAAGGTCGTCACCGGCTCTTGATGGGCCACCTCAGCCTGTTCAACCAGCGCCGCCACCTCCCGATGGAGCGTATCCATGCGCGGATCGGGATGGCGCCAGCGGTAGCTATAGGCAGCGGCGTCCAGTTCGCCCAGCCAGGGCTTCTCCTCGGGCGTATCCAGCAGCGATGAGCCAGGAGGCAGAAGCAGGCGAATACTAAAATGCACCGGGTCGACATGCTCAACCAGGTGGCGCTCCTCGAAAAATGCCAGCAACTCTACATAACTCTCAAGCGTTTCCCAGGGCGAGAAAGGCAGTAGAGAAGGACGCAGCGGTATCCCGGCCTCCGCCATTACCGCGAAGGCGCGTTCCACATCGTCCCGGCTGTGGTCCTTGGCCAGGTGCGTCAGAACATCGGCATTGAGCGATTCGACCGCCGAAACCACAAAAGCGCAGCCCAGGGAGCGTAGTTCAGGCAAAAGCTGCTGGTGCTTGAGCAGATGCTCGATTTTGATGGTCGCATCGAAGGTCAGCGCGGGAAACTCATCATGGAGCGCGCGGGCAATGCGCATGGCGTGAGTTGGTCCGTTGAAGAAATCGGGATCGCCGAACGTGATATGGCGCGCGCCCTGAGCCACCTGCGAGCGGATATCGCTCAGAACCACCTCGGCGGGAAACGCAAAGAAACGTCCGTGGTACACAGGCGTGATCGGACAGTGGCGGCAGGTGTGTTTGCAGCCGCGCGTCGTCTCCGCGTAACCGGCCAGCACGGCTTCCCCGTTGACTTCCAGGTGCGCGTAGCGTCTCAGCGGCGGCAAAGACGCACGGTTGGGCAGTACCACCGGCGCGCGCTGTATCCAGGGACCGCTCTCCTGCTGGCGTGTTTTGACCCCCGGAATAGTCGGGGCAGTATTGCCCTCGTCCAGCGCGCGTACCAGGCGCAGCAGTGGCTCCTCGTACTCGCCGCCAATGGCTGCGTCGATGGTCTGTTGCAACAGGTAATCCGCGTTTAGTAGCGCGTAGAGGCCATAGAGGCAGATAAACGCCTCTGGATTGCGTGCGCGGACGCGCCGTGCTACCTGCTCACCCAGGCGCAGTGCCGTATGCATGGGAACCGAAATCGCCACAAAGCGCGCCCGCGCAATGACCTCATCGCTCAACTGCTCAACGGCTGTATCGACGGACACGGGAGTGTACCCCGCCGCGCTCAACAGGCTATGCAGAGTCGCCAGGTGCAGAGGCTGGTGTCCCAGTTCGTAGCAGGAGACCAGTAGAATGTCGCCGGGTGATCTCATTTTTTGCGTGGCGCTCCACCGCCGCCTTTGCGGCGCGGACCCGATCCCACCTGTTCCGGCTCCCAGCCTTCGGGCATTTGCGCATCTTCCCCGAAGAAAAACTCTTCCATCTGTTCGCGTAAAATTTTGCGCGCTTCGGGGTCGGCCATATTGAGGCCGTAGTGATTAATAATCAGCGTACTCTGCGCGGGCCACATATTGTAAGCCTGTTGCGAGATCTGCTCATAGATGCGTTTGCCCAGTTCGCCCGGAAATGGTTGCTTCTCCAGGCCGGGCAACTCTCGCCTGAGTTTGACACAATATACCATGCGTGGCATAGACTTTGCCTTTCTCACTGAGAATCAGGGAAAATCTTTTTCAGCTACGAAACGTATCGGCCAGTTTCGTTTTTTCACTATCACCATATCCTCACGTGGAAAGCTCAAGTATATGCTTGCCGCCATTCCGTGTGGAGGATACAGCCTCTATTATACATCACTTTGCCAGAGGAGCTTCGCCGCCTGGAACAGGAGGGGGATTGCTTGCTCGCTTCTCGTTGTCCGGGGTAAAATTTCGTAAAACAGGGAAGCGAGGATTGAATATGTATCCACCATTTCCGCTTGTGAGACGCCGCAGGCGCTGACAGTTGGAGACAAATATGGCTGGCGGCGGCAGAGACTATCATAAGTGGCGTGGGTAGTGTACAATGGGGCCGTATCCTCAGCGGATGGTGGTCGATAGTGTATCGAGTTGCTACGCTGCGGGGGTGTGCGTGTACGAGCCGCGCAAGTTACACATTTTGGAGTGGGGGAATCCATGTCGTATCGTGAGTCTGAAGGCGGGGAGAGGCCCGCGCGGGTGATTTTCCTGGGGATGCAGAGCAATTTTTCGCATCCTTCTCTGCGCGCCCTGCTGGCGGCGGGAAGCGAGGTCTGTGCAGTCGTCCTGCCCGCCACGCAGAATGAGCTGGAGGGTCCGGCGCTGCGGCGTCTGGAAGCTCCCAGCCGTCGCCGGACGCTTTTGCCGGTGAATCAATCATTTCTACACACCGGCATTCAACAACTGGCCTGGGACCGCGCCCTACCGCTCTGGGAGGTCGCGCGCCTGGATGATCCCACAGTGGCGGAACTCTTTGCCAGTCTCCAGCCTGACCTCATCTGTGTGGCCTGCTTCTCGCACTTTATTCCACCCTCCCTGCTGGCAATCCCGCGCCTGGGGGCCGTCAATGTCCATCCCTCGCTTCTACCGGACAATCGCGGCCCGGAGCCGCTTTTCTGGACCTTTCGCCTGGGTCAGGAGCAGACCGGCGTGACGATTCATCTCATGGAAGCAAAGCTCGACAGTGGACCGATTCTCGTGCAGAAAAAGCTGGCTGTGCCCGAAGGCATCAGCTACGCCGAACTGGAGCAAGAAGCGGCGGAACTGGGAGGAACCTTGCTGGTGCGGGCCGTGACAGATCTTATGCGTGGGCAGGCCAGGCCCAGGCCGCAAGATGAGAGCCAGAGCCGGTATCATCCTTTTCCCTCGAACCAGCCGGGCAGCGATGACTTTGTGATTCGTCCCGCGCAATGGGATGCACGCCATGTCTACAACTTCATTTGCGGCCTCAAAGATTGGGGTGAAACGCTCACCCTGGTGGCCGACGAAGAACTGACTCTGCTGATTGAGGATGTGCTGGATTATAGCTATAAGCCCAACGATTTGCGCCTGCACACGCGCGAGCGCGATGCCTGGCCGGTGCGCTGCCGGCGCGGCGTGGTTATTATCAAAGGGCGACCGCTGAGAGCATAGATTTTGCAGAAAGAAGGAACACGCGCGTGTCAGACGCGAAAGAACGAGGACAGACCATTCAGGTGCAACCCTGCCGAGGTTTAAAAGGCGTCATTGTGCCCCCATCGTCCAAATATCATACCCTGCGTTATATCCTCGCAGCTTTTCTGGCTGAAGGAGAAAGCGTGGTCCATTATCCCGCCCTCAGTGACGACTCGGACGTTTTGTTGCAAGCGTGCCGGACGCTGGGGGCGCGCATCGAAGAACAGCCTCAGCCCGATGGGCGGCTCGTTTTGCGCGTGCGGGGAACAGGAGGCGTCCTGCGTATGCCGCCTGACGGTCTGCTGAGTGTAGGTAACGCGGGCGCGGTGGCGCGTCTGCTGCTGGGGATTTGCGCGCTGGCCCCACAGGCCATTACACTGACCACGCCCTATCCCGAATCGCTGGGCCGTCGTCCCAATGCCGATCTGCTGGCCGCCCTTACTCAACTGGGCGCGCAAGTCGAGAGTTCCACACCAGAAGGTACCTTGCCGATCACTTTGAGAAGCGCGGGGTTGCGCGGTGGCCCTGTCAGCATATCCGGGCGCCAGAGTTCGCAGTATCTCAGCGCTCTGCTCTTTCTGGGACCGCTGTTGCCGCAGGGGCTGGACATCGAAGTGACAGGAGGTCTGACCTCCGCCTCGTTTGTTGATCTCACCATACAGATTCTCGCCAGCGCGGGCATTGCCATTCATACCCTTGAGAAACACCGGCGCTACCAGATTCCCGGCGGCCAGAGCTATCGCGCAGGGACGTATACCATTCCCGGCGACTATCCCTCGGCTGCTGCTCTGCTGGGCGCTCTTGCCGTGGCTGGCGGTGAAATCACCATTCGCAACCTCGCCGCCGATGATCCAGAAGGAGAGGCCGTGTTGAATGCTTTCCGCGCTCTGGGCGTCGAAATCACCCGTCAGGGCCAGGATATTCGCGCGCGTGCCACCCGGCCCTTGCAGGGCATTCACCTGGATGGCAACCGCGTCATCGATAGCGTTCCCGTCATCGCCGCCGCCGCCTGCTTCGCGCGTACATCCAGCCGCATTGAAAATGTCGCCAATCTCCATCTCAAAGAAAGCGACCGTATTCAAGACCTGGCCAGTGAACTGAACCGCCTTGGCTGTCGCGTCACTCCCCTGGCCGATGCCATCGAAATCGCCCCCGTTGCAGAGGGTGGCATGCGCGGCGGCGTCTCCGTCGAGGCCCATGCCGATCACCGCTTAATTCAGGCGCTCAGCATCGCCGCCCTGGGCAGCCAGGAGCCTGTCACCATTCAGCACGCGCACCACATCGCCAAAAGTTATCCCCATTTTTTCGCCGATCTTCTCCAACTCGGCGCCATCAGCCATTGGCAAAACGCGTAGCCTCCCGAGGGGTATCCAGGCCATGCCGCCTGGATACCCCTCCTGGTCTGCCCTCTCGGTCCTTCCTCTGACCAGCCACTTTTACGCAACTCATGCGCGCGCGAAAGCACGCCTGCGCTCACGCACACGTGGATTTGGATGCGTCAGTATAATGAAAAGAAAGGACACATTTTCGAGAGCATAATCGGGATCGCTCGCTTTTATAGCAATGGACTCATCTTTTTTATCTTCTCTGGTGTTTTGGGGTGGTCAGGTAGAGGTGGCAGCCGTGGGGCTGAAGCGTAATAAGACCGTTTTTTCTGCTGAAAATCTGCGAGGAAAAGAAAATGGAGAAACACCAGC
>DASZXF010000815.1:0-1649 GCA_035546055.1 Ktedonobacteraceae bacterium | reverse complement strand
CCCAGGGTCAACTGGACGGCGTTGACCCTCCCCACGAAGGCGCGCGGGGTATACTGCAAGATCAGCGGTTCACTCGCGACGTTGATGCCGCTCATAAAGCAGCCCATCAGGCACACCAGAATGAACGCTGGCACGATGCCCACCAGGCTGACGAGCAGGACGATGGACAATCCCATGCATATGCTCGCACCCCAGAGCAGGCGAGGCAAACCCAGGGGACGCGCTACCATCCCCGCGAGCAGGGCGCCGCCGATTGCTCCCAGTCCCAGGACGGTGGCCATGATGCCAAAGAGGCTGGCAGGTGCGCGCAGAACATCGGTGACGAAGAAGAGAGCCAGTTCATTCACCGCCCCTATGGCCAGCATCATCAAGGCATACGCCAGCAGAACCGAGAGCAGGACACGGCTCTTGCTCAGCACGCGCAATCCCCGGGAAAGCTCCACCAGCACAGGCGCGCTCTGGCGCTCTTTGCGCGCCAGTTGGAGACCGGTCAGGCGAATCAGCAGCAGGGTAAAAAACGAGACGACGAACGAAAGCGCCTCCAGCAGCAGAGCCCACTGCATGCCGACTCCGAAGACCAGCAGCGCGGCCAGTGCCGGTCCTACCACCGTACCAATGCCAATCGTCATCTGACTCAGACCGGTCGCGCGCGCCTGCTGCTCCGGCTCGACAATATCGCCGATCAAGCTCAGGCGAGCCGGATTAAAAAACTGCGAGCACGTTTCCACCAGCAGCGTCACGCCGTAAACGATTCCCAGTTGCCAGGAGACAGAGATGCCCGGCTCGACCAGGGCCAGCCCTACCACCAGCAAAAGCAGGGCGACCAGCAGCGCGCGCAGACCATCCATCCACAGCATCACCGTGCGCGCCGGCCAGCGGTCGACGAACACGCCGGCCAGCGGTCCAAACAAAATCGCCGGCAGATATTGAGCCAGCAGCGTTCCACTCACCGCCAGCGGCGCCCAGGACTCGCCTTTGCCGAGAATGCTCGCCACCCACAGGATCAAGGCGGAACCGTAAATGGTGTCCCCTAGAATGGAGATGGCCTGTCCTACCCAGAGTAAAGCAAAATTGCGATTAATAAACATAGGAAACCTCCTTGCAAAAGGCATTAAGACATCCTGACATACTCACGTGAGTATGCCTGTTTTCCATCAAGCTATGACGCAGACTGTCAGTCCGCTTTCTTCGGTTTGAGACGCGCTACGCGCTAAAGTACATTGACAGATTTCTACGCGCCTTTTTCAGGCGTGGCCACGCACTGGAGGAGAGCGCGCAGACCAGCATCAAGCTCCTGGTCCGCGTTCCATTGTTCCAGATCCGGCACGGAGGCGCGCAAGGTCGGGAACTGTTCGGCGGGCAAGCGTTGCCACGCCTGCGGACCGGAGAGTTCCGTCGAAGCGCTCATGCCCGGCGTAATGCCGACATCGAGAAGCGCATGGCCGATAAGATAGCCAGCCAGATTATTCAGAGTATAAATGGCCTGAACTCCCTGAATATGCGCGCGGTGAATGGCGGTCAGCAGACGTTCCAGCACAGCCAGGGCCGCCGGGGTCTGCACCTGGCGCGTGGCCACCAGCGGCAGCACATGTGGATGTGAGCGCAGAACAGCATAATAGGCGTGACTAAAGGCCCATAGTTCAGCGTAT
>DASZXF010000814.1:0-3280 GCA_035546055.1 Ktedonobacteraceae bacterium | reverse complement strand
AAGGACCGCGGCAGTGGATGTACCCGCTGCCGCGGTCCTTGTATGCTTGCTCATGGCGCCCGCGCCTGTCCGACAGAAGAAAAAGGAGCCGACGGCAGAAAAGCAGAGACGTAGCAATTCTGGGATTTTTGGCAGCAAAACGGAACTTCCCTTCTCAATGGTCCGTATATAATACGAAAGATCGAGGCAATCAGATCTTTTCATAAAGCGACACAGGGTAGACTCCCGACTCCTCCACCGGAAGCAGCCGGGTCGTGCTAAGCAAGGGTAGCGGGATGGTCCCAGGTTTGAGACGCCTGATTGACAGCCTATAGGTTTAGCCGCTATAATTGACAAGACAATTTTAAGTGGAGGAGTACAGGGTTTTTTATGAAACGTACCTGGCAACCCAAGCGCATTCCGCGCAAACGCGAACATGGTTTCATGAAACGCATGGCGACCCGCAACGGTCGTCGTGTTCTCAAAGCTCGCCGCGCCAAAGGGCGCTGGAAGCTGACCATCTAAGACCGTTCGCTAGATTATTGGTAAGTTAGAATAGAGTGGCACTCAATCGTGCATTTCGCCTGCGAAAAAGTGGTGAGTTTCAGCGGGTCAGGCAGCAGGGACGTAGTATCTCGTCTCGGCTGCTTATCCTTGCATGGGCCTCAAACGACGTGGCTGCGCCACGTATCGGGTTCGTGATCAGTAAGCGCATTTCCAGGCACGCAGTTGACCGCAATCGCCTGAAGCGCCTCCTGGGTGAGGCCATCAGGCCGCTTCTGCCGGGGCTGGTTCCCGGCTGCGATCTTGTGTTTAGCGCGCGGCGGGATTTACTTACGGCTGATCTTCACCTGCTTGAACAGGACATTCCTGCCCTGCTGCGCCGGGCGCGTTTGCTCGCACCGGCCCAGACGCAGGAGGTGAAGAGTTAGTAGGACCAAAAAGGACACGGCAGTGAAATACGTCGCTCTTTTTCTTATTCGTCTCTATCAGCACACGCTGTCGGTCGTTCTACCCTCATCGTGTCGGTTTACTCCCTCATGTTCGCAGTATGGATATGAGGCTATACAACGTTTTGGCTTCTTCCGTGGCGGTTGGATGACAGTGAAGCGTATTGGCCGATGTCATCCCTTTTATCACGGAGATCTCTACGATCCGGTCCCAGAACGGCTCGGCTGACTAGATTGAGGAAGGTAGGAAAGCTCTCGTGGGTCAGATAGGTTACGTCTTTAATCTCATCTTTACTTTTCCCATCCTGAATGTCCTGATGCTCCTGGATCACGTCTTTGGCGATTTTGGTCTCTCCATTGTCATCCTGACGCTGGTCGTGCGGTTGTGTCTTTTCCCTCTGACGCTGAAGCAGCTCCGCTCAACCAAGGCCACCCAGGCTATCCAGCCTTTGATGGCCGATATCCGCAAGAAATATACGGATCAGCGTGAGCAGTACGCTGAAATGCAGAGGTTATATAAAGAATATAATATCAATCCTGTGGCGGGGTGTCTGCCCCTGCTGGTACAGATGCCGATCATTTATGGTCTGTACGAGGCCATGCGCATTATCCTGACGCCTTCTGGTGGCCATCTCAGTCTGGCTGATCTGAATGATCTTATCTATCCATTTCTGCCGACGTTTCATGCTATGCCGAGTTTTACCCTGAGCTGGTTCACCTTTATCAATCCGCACTGGTACATTTCCCTGGCGCAGGCCGATCCGACGCACATTTTGCCGATCCTGGCCGGTCTGGCAACCTTCGTGCAGTTGCGCATGTCGCAGGCGCGAGCGGCCCAACAGCGCACTCCCAGCGCGAGCGGCAAGCCGGATATGATGTCGCAGCAGATGCAGATCATGTCCTTTGTCATGCCCTTCATTACCCTCTTCATCGCCTGGGGTTTCCCGGCTGGTCTGGCGCTCTACTGGACCACGACCTCCATCTTTAGCATGGTGCAGCAGTACTTTGTGACCGGTTGGGGCTCGCTGTTTTCTTTGCCCAGTTTCCTCGGCGGGGGCCGGCAGCCGAAAGAGGATAATGGTGTGTCCGCCGTTGAGCCGCGCCGGGAGCGCAATTCGCTGGAGCGTGTCGTCGATTCGAGCGCGGAGGTTGTGCCGGAGAAGGGACCGCGCGCCACGGGGAGCCTGTATTCGGGCGCAGGCAGCTCATCGTCTTCGCGGCGGCGGCGGCCAAATAGTGCATCCGCGCGTCGTCGGGGGAATGTTCCCAGGCGCAATGCATCGCGTAGCTAAACAGAGGAAGTTCTGTTCCCGGCGGCTTGCAGTCTGCCTGGGGTAAGAGATACATGGAGGCAACAAAACCGTGGAAAGCATTGAGGTAAGTGGCAAAAGTGTTGATGATGCTTTGTTGCAGGCGCTGGTGCGATTGCATAAACGCCGCGACGAGGTTGACGTTACGATTTTGCAGGAGCCTGCGCGCGGTGGCGCGTTTGGGATTGGCGGCAAGGAAGCTCGCATCCGTGTCACTGTCCTTCCTCCCCGTGGCAGCGCTGTAATTACTCCTGAGATGGCCGATGCTCTGCTGGGTCCGGCTGACGAGGAGTTGTATGAAGACGAGGAACTGGACGAGGGCGAAGAGGACGAGGAATACGAGGATGAGGACGAAGAAGAGGAGGAGTATGAAGATGAGGATGAGGAATACGTGGAGGAGTACGAGGACGAAGAGGGCTATCAACCGGCTGTCCCGCTGGCTCAGGCTATGAGCGAGCTGGGGCAGATCACGGTGGCCGAGGGTGAGATACAGGAAGTCGAGCATCCCAGCACCGAGGATGTCAACGTGACTGTCGATGTATTGCACCATATTTTGCAGTATATGAACATTCGCGCCAGCATTCAGGTGCGCTCGCAGAGTCCGCTGACTCTGAACATTCAGGGCATGAACGAGAACCTGGGCCTGTTGATTGGACGCCGTGGCGAAACCCTGGCGGCTCTGCAACTCCTGGTCAGCCTGATCGTCAGCCATCGCACCAGGCACCGCATGCGTATCATTGTGGACGCGGAGAATTATCGCGAACGCCGCGAGGAGAATTTGCGCTCCCTGGCCCAGCGCGTGGCCCAGCAGGTGCGCAACTATCGCCGCTCCATCGCTCTGGAAGCTATGCCTCCTCACGAAAGGCGCATTGTGCATATCGCCCTGGCCGATAGCAAGGATATCAGCACCGAAAGCATCGGTGAAGGCGATGCGCGCCGCGTGGTGATTTCGCTGAAACGCCCGGGCCGTTAAGCTTCCTCTTTGCCCACTGCTCGCGCCTGCGGCGCTCGCATATATTAAGAGTGTGTTTTGAGCATATT
>DASZXF010000813.1:0-2975 GCA_035546055.1 Ktedonobacteraceae bacterium | reverse complement strand
TGCGATTGGCGTTGCCTGCGTGATCGGTCTCAAAGCGCATCTGCCAGTAGCAGGCGTTGGCGCCCAGGAAAGCCAGCCCGACGCCGCTCTCGCGCGCCGCGTAGAACGCGGCTCTGGTCTCCTGTGTCCAGTATTCATTGTGCCCGGCTGAGAGCACCGCGTTGTACTGTTGGAGCCACGCGGGATTTTCGTGAACATCCTGCATGGTCAGATACGAGAGGTTGTAGCCCTGGCGCTCCAGCCATGTGATGCCCTGGATCTCCAACTGAAGCAGCCCGCCAGTGCCACCGCCGTTCCAATCGGGCCGATTGAAACTCACCTTGACGCCCGTGCCTGGGACCGTGTACAGGCTCCATCCTCCCCAATTGTTGTACGCAGCATCCGTCGTCGTGGGCCGGATGTAGGCGTAATCAGCAGGACGATTGCCGCGCACGACAAACGAGCAATACGTCTGTTTGCCGTTCTGGTCGGTGAACTGCGCCAGATACACGCCCGTTGTCGCATTGGCTGGCACGCTCCAATTATAGGAACTGGCCCAGCCGGCCTCCAGCAGATGGGTTGTGCTGTCGCTGATGGCTGTAGGGCAGTTGTTCAAAGTGATCCCATCGAAGGAGCCTTGAGCCACGCCTGTTTGCTGCGGGATCGATGCGATGAGCCGCGCGCCAGTGTCCTGATACCAGCCGAGGCGATAGATGGCGCCGGTCCAGGTAGTGCCGTTTGACTGCACGCTGACGAAGAGATTGATCGTGCTGCCTGGATCAGTGCTGTGCTAGTCGGTGTATGCCTGGATCTACGTTGTGGCAAGATGTGGCCCTGGCAGCCAGGCTGTTGTGCCCGGCTGCGCATTCTCGACTGAGATTGAACCTGGCATGGCGGCTGGTTGTCTCCCAGGACGGCTGAAGCGCTCCAAATGGAGTATAGACCGTGGCACAAACAAGCAGGCAGTGAAGGATGGAGCAAACAGTATTGAAAAGCATGGTTTTCGAGGAGCATGTGAAAGTTACTTGCACTATACGTTTCTTTGTAGTGAAAGGTCTATTTGCGGAAAAGGACAGCTTCTATGGACATTCAGGGAGGAAAAGGATGCCAGCACGCGCGCGGACGATTATTCATGAGATTCCAGGGTGGGCTATCCGGGTTTGCAAGCGTATCGCAACCTGGAAAGGTTTTGTCGGGAGTAATCTGATGGGTCTGCTCGTCGGGATACTGGGAACCTGGCTGACCTCGCGGAGCGATACCGATTTTGGTAAAGCTCCCGTTGGGACGATGCTGCACTATTGGCCGATCATCCTGGCGGGTCTGCTGGTGGCCTGGATGGTGTGGGGGCTGAGCGTGCGCATTGGCCGTTTGCCTGAGATGAAGAAAGCGCTCTGGCGGATCAACAAAGAATATTTGGAGAATGTGATCGTACAGCGGGAGAAACTGGAGATCGAAGGGATTCCCGCGCCACTGATCTATGAAGCGGTAGCGCTCGATGCTATTTTCATCGCACCGCGTTTCAAGCCGCATCGAGCACTGACAGATCAGGCGCTGACGGCGACATTCAGCGAACTTCTTCGGACGAGGATCGCCAGCGGAGAGGTTTCGCCAGAGATAGAGGCAGTGTTGATCGCGCGAGCGCGCGAATATGAACAGCAATTCGGCAGCCTGGCAGACGATTCTCGTCTATTGCACATGGATAGCAACGTCACCATTGAAGATCTCTGGCTGCGGCTCTCCAGGGAAGAACCGGCTGCGGTGATTCAGGGTACGCCGGGAATGGGGAAGAGTACTCTCCTGATGCGTCTGGCACTGCACATGGCCCGCCGGAATCTGGGTAGAAAGGACGATCTGGCTGGCCAGCAACTTGCTCCGCTGCTGGTCCCCCTTTTTATCAGCCTGGGGCCGTATGCCACCTTTCGGAAACAGCGCCGCAAAAGCGACGAAAAGAGCAAATCGATACTGGAGTACCTGCGTTCCCGGCCTGGGGAAATGATTGAATTGAGTTCACCAGAAACAGTGGCCTGGCTGGAACAGGAGTTGGCGAGAGGGCACTGTCTGGTGCTGCTGGATGCCCTGGATGAAGTCAGCGATCCCGGTGAACGGAGGGAAGTACAGGATGCCATCAATGCCTTTCTGACGGAGATACGCGGTCAAACTGGCGCGGAAAAGCAGTATAATCGCTTTTTGATTACCTCGCGTATTGCGGGCTATGATCCCAATGCTTTCGCCTATGACCATTACACCCTGGCTGAACTCACCCGGGAGCAGATTGCCGACTTCCTGCCGCGCTGGTGCCGTGCCAGCGCGTTCAGGAAACTGGGCAGAGCCGGGCTGGAGGAAGCACGTATTCTCCGGCAGGCTGAGGAGATAGAACAGGATTTGCGCGCAGCGCTGGACCATCACCAGGGGATGCAAGAGATGGCAGAAAATCCTTTCCTGCTCACCCTGCTGGCGCTGCTGCGTCAGAATAACTATGCTCTGCCGCATCGTCGCGTTGAGCTCTATCAGAGAGTTTGCGAAATTTTGTTGATTCATCGCAACGACTTGCGTCATCTCCCAGGCATTCCTGAAAATCAGGCCATCCAGCGCCTTGGTCCGCTGGCTTACCAGATGCAGGCCGAGAAAAATAGCTTTGTCACGCGCCTCACTGCGCGTAACGCGATTATCGAGGTTCTGGTCAATGAAGAAAAAATGCCTGCCGATCTCGCGCCTCAAGCAGCTGACGATTTTCTCCAGAGAGTGCGCGAACGCGGAGGAATCTTTGTCTTTCGCGCAGGCGACTTTCTGGGGTTTTTCCATCGCACCTTTCAAGAATATTTCGCGGCGCGCCACCTGCTCAATCTCCTGGCGGCTGATCCCGCGCGTATGCAGACGGAGATGTTGACGCTGGCCCGGCGCCGAGATGCGCTCTGGCAGGAGCCGTACCTGCTCGCCCTGGCCTACAAAAACAGCGAACCATCCAGCGAAGCGCAAAAGCTCATGCTCGATCTCTT
>DASZXF010000812.1:0-4360 GCA_035546055.1 Ktedonobacteraceae bacterium | reverse complement strand
TATATGAGCAGTGGTCTATCTTATCCTGGAAGATAGACTCTGTTCGTGGTCATGATCATGTTCATGGTCGTGGTCATGATCGGCAAACTTCTTCATCTTCATCTGGCAATACAGGCCATCATCTGCGCAGCATTTTCCCTGATGGGCGTGGCTCTCGAACTGGATAGCGGTATGGCCGATGCTGTATTTCTCGCGCAGCATATCCTCCAGTGAGGCCAGGATAGGCGCGCTCTGACTGGGAGGCAGATCCGCGATCTGGGTGTGGCAGGAGAGTGCGTACATGCCGCTGGTGATGCACCAGACATGCAGATCGTGGACATCCTGCACGCCTTTGATCCGCATCATATCGCGCACCAGGGCCGAGAGATTGATGTCTTTAGGCACAGATTCCAGCAGAATATCCATCGTTTCGCGCAGTACACGCCAGGCGCCAAAAGCGATCAGCACCGCGATGCCCACCGAGAGCAACGGGTCAACCGGGGTCCAGCCGGTCAACACCACCACGACACCGGCCACGATCACAGCCACGCTGGCGCCGACATCGCCGAAAACATGCAGGGCGGCGGCGCGCACGTTGAGATTATCCTTCTCTTTTTGCAGACCAAAGCCAATGTAGAGGTTCACCAGAATACCCACACTCGCGGAGAGGAACATGGCCAGCGGCTGAATGGGCTCGGGATGCTGAAAACGCTGAAAGGCCTCCCAGAGAATCCAGAGCGTAACCAGAATCAGCGTCAGGGCGTTCACCATGGCCGCCAGAATACCTACCCGGTGATAGCCGAAGGTGTTGCGCGCGTTCGCCGGTCGTTCGGCCTGCGCGGTGGCGAACCAGGCCAGTCCCAGGGCGAAGATGTCGGTGAGGACATGGCCGGCATCAGAAAGCAAAGCCAGCGAATTGGCCACCAGGCCACCGGTCACCTCGGCGGCCAGAATGAAAAGGGTGAGAAAAAAGGCCAGGCGCAGGGTTTGCTTTGCCATACCATGCGTATGATCGTGTCCATGAGCACCATGGGCATGAGTCGCGCTCATGCTGAAACCTCCTGTGCAGCGTGTGAGGCCGCCGACTGCGGCTCACTGGCATGATCCAGACCAAGAGCAAGCATTCGGCTTACATGTTCATCAATCAGGCGATAATAGACCACCCGCCCCACTTTGCGCATCGTCACGAGTTGCTGACTGCGCAGGACGCGCAGTTGATGCGAGATTGTCGTGTCATCTCGCCCCAGACCCGCCGCCAGGTCGCATACGCACAACTCCCCCTCCGGCGCGTGCAGGAGCGCGTACACTACCTGCAATCTTGTCGGATCAGAGAGCAGCCCGAAAAGCGCAGCTGCCTGCCTGGCCAGGTCAGCCGGGAGCAAATTGTGTCGCACCGCCAGCACATGTTCTGGATGCACCGCTCGCTGCTGGCACATGTCCGCGCCCTCGACTTCCTCGGCAGAGGAACTGACCGCTGAATTTGTCGTCATTATTGAGACCCCATCTCCATAATAGCTGTATGGTTGTACAGCTATCCTTAGTATAAAGCAAAATAGCCCGGGAAGCAAGCTGCGCGATAGAAGGGGGCCAGCGTGCTTCCTCTGGTCAGTCCAGGCGAGCATACGAGGCGCCATCGGAGAACCCTCCCACGGCGAAATGGCTGGCATCAAGGGCGAAGTGCTGGCTAATGGCTTTTGCTTGCTACCTATACATGATTGGTACGTAAAGATGTAGGGTGATTACTCTATCTGCCTGTTACAAAAGAAAGCAAGAGAGAATAGTTTATGCAAACGAAGACCAACAGAGAACAACTTTATGCCTCGTATGATTGGTATCGGCAGATGCGCGAGACGCAGCCAGTTTTCTTCGATCCTGACTGGAGAGCCTGGCACGTTTTTCGCTATGCGGATGTCGCGCGCATTTTGAGTGAGTATACCATTTTTTCTTCTGATGAAAATCGCTTCCTGTCAGCGGAGCAGCGTGATAGCAGCCCGATCAGTTCCAGTATTCTGCGCATGGACCCGCCACGTCATCGCCAGTTGCGGCATCTGGTGTCGCAGGCCTTCACGCCGCGCATGGTAGCGCAAATGGAAGCGCGCATTCAGGAGATCACCCACGGTCTGCTGGATCAGGTGACGGCCAAGGGCGAGATGGACGCGGTGCGGGATCTGGCCTATCCCCTGCCAGTCACGGTCATTGCCGAATTGCTGGGCATTCCCACGGAACTGCGGGAGGACTTTAAGCGCTGGTCCGATGCTCTGGTCTCCGGCGATGAAGAAACGACCGAGGAGGAACAGCAGGCGCTTTTCCAGGAAATTGGCGGCATGTTCAACTACTTTACGCAGGTGCTGGATGAGCGCCGCGCGCATCCGCAGAACGATCTGGTGAGCGCTCTGCTTGAGGCGGAGGTGGATGGCGAGCATCTGAGCGATATGGAGTTGCTGGGATTTTGTGGGCTGCTCCTGGTCGCGGGCAATGAAACGACGACCAACCTGATTGGCAATCTGTTGCTCTGCCTGGATGAAAATCCTGGCACCGTGGAGCGGCTGCGCGCCAACCGCGAACTGGTACCAGGCGCTATTGAAGAGGCGCTCCGCTACTATTCACCGGTCAAGACCATGACCCGTTTTGCGGCGGTCGAGACAACTGTGGGCGATCAGCGCATCGAAGCGGGCCAGCTCATCATCCCCTGGCTCAGCTCGGCGAATCACGATGAGGCCGAATTCCCCGGGGCTGATCGCTTCGACATTGAGCGTGAACCCAATCGGCACCTGGGCTTTGGCCGGGGCATCCATTTCTGCCTGGGTGCTCCCCTGGCACGCCTGGAAGCCAGAACCGCGCTCAACGTTATGCTTGATCGTCTGCCCGGCAGTTGGAGAGTCGCCGATGTGCCGCTGGAGCCAATCAAGAGCTTTATTGTCTTCGGCACCAAAAACCTGCCCCTGATCTGGGGAGCCTGAGATAGGGCTATGCTGGCTCGTCGGATCTTCCGGCGAACCAGCATAGCGCCGCCTGGCTAGAGAATCAGCCGGACCAGTTCGCGCACTTCCGGCGCTGTGTCAGCGCGCCAGAGCTGAACCTGTTCCCTCATCCCGGCGTCGCGTTTGCAGATGGCTTTCAGCGAGGCCAGCGCGGCGCTGCGCACCGCTTTTTGCGCATCGAGCGCCAGCTTTTGCAACAACTGGAGAGCCTCCTGCGGGACGCTTTTGCTCCAGGCACGTCCGAGCGTTTCCGCGACAATCCAGCGTGTGCCTTCGTTGCTCTCAACGGCCCAGGACTGCAAAAGCTGGAGCACGCGACGGGGATTTTCGGCATCGGGATGGCCAAGCTGAGGATGGCGTTCCAGGGCCACCACTCCCAGGCAAAAACAGACATTTTTGCGCACATACAGGCTGGAATCGCCTCGCAGCTTTTGCATCAGGGCCAGTACGCGGGCGGGATGGCGCCGCCCGTAGCGCATTAACGCATTTGTGGGCACGCGGCGCACATTTTCGTCGGGATCATCTGCCCATTGCTGCATAAGCTCATAGACAAACTCACCCTGGGCGGCTCCCATGCGTTCATCAAAGGCATTGGCGATAAACTCGCGCACCTCCCAGGCCTGGTCGCCGGCCAGTTGATAGGCCAGCGGCACAATCTGTTGAGGATACCGCGTGCCGAACTCGCCCAGGGCCATCGCGCCGCAGCAGCGCACCGCCGGCACCTGCGAATGCGCCAGCCTTTCGATGTATGTGAGGTCAGGTTGCTGCATAGCCAGGATAGCCTGTGCTACCTGCACGCCGATCTGCGTCAGCCCGGCTAAATCCGCCGGTGAAATACCATGTGCCCTGCCCTGCCCGCTCAGTTCGCGCTGTTGTAGAGCCTCGATAAAAGCCTCCTGTACCTGAGCAAAGGCGGCCAGATTGTCGCGTGCCGCGTCCGCCAGTTGTTCCGCAAAAGAGGCAAAGAGAGGATTCGTTGGCATCTTTTCTCCTTAAATCCGTGTATCATGCCATGAAAAAGCCTGGCCTCTAACCGTGTCGTGCCAGGGATGGGAAAAAGCCCGGGTGTTTCTGCTGTAGGGAGACGAGATCGCCCCGTGCTTCCTGTCACGTGCATGGAACGGCAAATGCTCTGGCAAATCCTGTTGACCCGTCCACCTGCCCGTGACCTGGCGGCGGAGATCTTACCAGTTTCCGGTCGGCTGGGATTGCGCTTTCGCTGCTCTCAGCGCCTCAACCACGTGTGAGAGGTGGGAGCGCATAGCCGTCTCCGCGCGGTCTGGATCATGAGCGGCCACCGCTTCGACGATGGCGGTATGTTCCTGGTAGGAATGATGCGGTCTGCCGGGGACAAGAATAGTGCGAAACTGAAAACGGACATTTTGCGACTTCAGCATATC
>DASZXF010000811.1:0-2680 GCA_035546055.1 Ktedonobacteraceae bacterium | reverse complement strand
CCGCTATAACAAAGTTGAAGCGGCGCTCCTGCGGCCAGCAATCATGATCGAGGCGCTTTATCAGATGCAGTTTTCCGGCTATGCCACGAGCACTTCATCCGAGCCGGGCGATACCCTGATGGGGCGCCGCTACTGGCGTGTGCATAGACACATGTAAATTTAAGAGTTTTGCGCGCTGGCGATTGGCGCATGGTGATTGGCATCTGGCAATGTGCCATGCTGCATGTGTGTATGTGCATTCTCAACACAATTTTCGCGCGGGGGAAATGCGGCGGGATTTGCCCGGGCGGCGCTGATTCAAGCTCAGGGCGAGCAGAATATCAGGGGTTTCGGGTCTGGCGGAGAGGATAGCGGACTGACAATGCTGGTTTTTGGCGCTAAATATGTGGTCATTTTGACCATAGAAGGAGCCTGCTGGCTGGACACATCTGCTATACTCAAAATCATAACAGGTGTTCTGTTCTCTGATCAAAGAATGATGAGGCGTTTATGTATCTGGATAGATCTACCTCTACTGTGGATAAGACTCAACACTACATTACTTCTCCTTCTCCCCTGGCGATGACACCGGAAGAATTTTATACCGCCAGTATCCAAACAGCGGAGTTGGCCGCGTCGTATTATGCGGAACGTCCGTCGAAGCCGGTGTATACGGCGCCATCGCGCGAGGTGCTGGAGCGGCTGCGCACCAGTGCTTTGCCGGAGAAGGGTTTGCCCGCCTCGGAGATTCTGAACTATTTCGCGCGCGAGATTATGCCGTATGATATGGGCAATCAGTTGCCGACTTTTTCGCCGTGGGTGAATCCGGCTGCGGCGCCCATCAGTATGCTGCTGGACCATCTGGCCAGCGTGATGAATCCCACTTCTGCCAAGGGCTTGCACGCCGCGACTGAGATTGAGAAGCTGGTTATTCGCTGGTTAGAGGATTTGATTGGTTTCCCGACGGTGGGCAGCGGCGGTATTTTTGTCAATGGCGGGTCGCTGGCTAATTTTCATGGTCTGTCCGCCGCGCTCTACTGGGCCTCAAAAAAGTATGGCTGGGATTTGCAAGAGGACGGTGTGCAGGGCAATCACCCGCGATTTGTGATCTATGGATCGCGTGAAGTGCATAGCTGCGTGGAAAAATCGGTGCGCCTGCTGGGTCTGGGTTTGAAGTCATATCACCGCATCGGGGTAGACCGGGAGCGCCGGATAGATCTGCGCGAATTGCGGGAAACCATCGCCCGCGACCGCGCCGCAGGTCTCTGGCCCTTCGCTATTGTGGGCAGCGGCGGTACCGTCAATACGGGCGTGGTCGATCCGCTCAGCGCTCTGGCCGATCTGTGCGCGGAAGAAGATCTCTGGTTGCACGTGGACGGCGCGTATGGCTGGCCTGGCTTCCTCGATGAGCGTATCGCGCACCGCTACGGCGACGGTCTGGCCCGCGCGCACTCGATTGCCCTGGATGGGCACAAATGGCTGGCGGCAACCAACACGTGCAGTTGTACCCTCGTGCGCGATAAAGATATGCTGGCCGGAGCCTTTGGCTTCGAGGCCTCGTATCTGCGCCTGATGGAAGATGAAGGCTTTGGCATGGGCGAGCGCTTCGATATGGTCGGCATGTACCAGACGCGCCATTTCCTGGCGGCCAAGCTCTTTGGCGTGCTGCTCCAGCTCGGACGCGAGGGACTGCGCGAGCATATTGTGCGCCATACCAACCTGGCCCGCTATATGATGGCGCAGATCGAAGCCACTCCTGATCTGCAACTGCTGGCGGATACTGATCTGACCGCTGTCTGCTTCCGCTATGCCCCTGCCGCCCTGCGTGGGAACGATCAGCGTTTGAACGCGCTGAACAAAGAGATTGTGCGCCGCCTCATGCTCGGTGGCGAAAAAGCCTTTGTCAGTGGCACTGATCTCGATCAGCGCTATGCCATTCGCTCCTGCGCCCTGCACTACAACCTGAACGAGCACGATATTGACACCATTCTCGATGTCGTGCGCCGCGTAGGCGCGCAGATTCATTAATCATAGAGAGAAGAAAAGCAGGTGTTGCCGCAAGCCTATGCCTGGCATGGTTTGGCGGCAACACCTGCTTTTTTCTCTATGAGAGAACTCCTTTGAGCACCAGTTTTTGCCAGAGAGGGGTAAGCTGCGGACAGGAGGCCAGTTCGCGGGCCTGCTCAAGATCGTGCTGGCGTCCGTGTCCGAAATCATTGACCAGGGAAATCGTCCAGGCTGGATAGGGACGCTCGACGAGGTAAACGGTCATGTCAGGCTCGATCAGACCCTCCTGGAGCACGCGGCAGTACCAGCCGGTGCGCCCGGAAGCCGCCACGCGCGCGGTCAGACCCTTGATACCCCAGCGCCGCTCAATTTTCCAGCAGGGATAGCGCGGTCCCGTCACCTGAATGCGCGCCTCGCCGAGAGCGTAGATATCCCCGATACAGGCAGTGCGCTCGCTCAGACCGGCGAGGGTAAAATTCTCACCAAAACCACCCGCTCCCATCTCCTCCCGCCCCAGTTCCGCGCGCCAGAGCGGATAATGCTCGGCGGCATAGAGCAAAACCGCCTGATCGAGCGTGCCATGGTGTTTGGTATCAGCCTGCCTGTTGCCCTCCAGGTGCGTGGTATAAAGCCAGCGCGGCTGTGTATCGGGCTGGCGAAAAAAAGAGGTTTCCCAGCGCCTCTGCATCATCTC
>DASZXF010000810.1:0-2545 GCA_035546055.1 Ktedonobacteraceae bacterium | reverse complement strand
CTCGTTTAGTGCTTCTCCAGAATTTACAAGAATTGGACAAGACTATAGAGGGGCTGGAAGAGGAAAAGCTTAAATCTGTCCCCTTAGCGGAAGAATGGGAAAGGCAACAGGCCGAAATAGATAGTTTCCTGGCATGGGCCGAAGAGATGAGAGGGTGCTATCATGAGGCTACTTATGAGGAAAAACGGAGAGCATTGCGGGTATTGGGCATTCAGGTACAGGCATTCAGGAGCGATGACCCTGATAACGAGAGATATACCATTACTGTTTCTCTGCCTGATACCTCGTTAGACGGCTCTACAGGCGGATGCATTGACTCTGAGAATTTGTCAACATTCAGACCGTGTGGATCGGACCGGTAGTCAGCGCTGCACCAGTGACGCCTGCCAGTGAATAAGTGGGGTGGTTCTGTGCGGAAAGGAATGTCTGCTGGCTTATGTATGACTGGCCCTGGTCTACCAACGCCGTTGTTGGTTGAGATGGGTCAGGGGATGCGAACATCCCACGAAAGAGTATAGCCGAAGAAGAGGGGTCATGCAAGCCGCTCATTTAATTTCTTGAGCGAAGGGAAGCGCCTGCGCAATCAGGTCGGCGGCGGTTTCAAAGGAAAACAGGCCGGTATTAATCAGCAAATGATAGAGTTCGGGATGGGTTCCGTTGGAGCCATAATAGTGGCGCAGGTAGTTTTCGGTTTCCCCATCGCGCCGCTCAATAAATTCGACGGCCTGAGCGCGCGTCAGGCGGAAATGCGTGCGCACATTCTCAATGCGCCGGGGCAGCGGCGCAAAGATGTAGACATGCATGACGCGGGGCAGACCGCGCAGCAAGAATTGAGATCCCCGGCCAATAATCACCGCGTCTCCGGCGCTGGCCATCTCCAGGACCACGCGTTGCGTCAGGTGAAAGTAGGCCTGTTCATGTGAAATGGCCTGTGTCTCGGGCTGCCGATGTTGCAGAATGCGGCTGTAGTTCAGATGAAAGGGCGTATTGGTATTGAGCGCCTCCAGCATATAGCCCAGGGGTCCGCTGGTCTGTTCATCGCGATCCTCGACCTGTTCGACGGTTACTCCTGAGCGCCGGGCCACCTCATCGATAATCTCGTGATCCAGGTAGTGCAGACCTGTGCGCTGGGCCAGCAGGCGGCCAATTTCGGAGCCTCCGCTGCCGCACTGGCGCGCGATGGTCACAACAATACTCTGGCCTTCCGGTACGCCAGAGGGCAGGTTGCTGGTTTCGTCGCCTGTTTCAGGCAGCCGCCGGGTGACGGAGATTTGCTCGTTGGCCGGGCTTTCGTGTTGCCCGCGTGCATGGAATAATGCCATTGGCGATGTCCTCATTTTACGCAATCAGTAGTAGCATCTTCAGACTACATACCTGTTGCAAACCGTCTCACTCTTTCGGGTGCTCTTACTCCCAGGCCCGCTTGCGGCACAGAGAGTCTCAGGTCGGCCTCTTGCTTTGTTCACGTGAGAATGCGCTATTATCGTACAACGCGGTCGATTGAGGCTGCAAGCAAACGGCTAGAGGAAGCTACCAGCGTGCTTGCGGAAAAACCATCCATTGCGCTGGAGCGGGCAAAGGAGAAACGTGAATGAGCAGCGGCATTATATAATATGTAGCGAGCAGACCAATCGCCAGAATCGCCAGTCGAGTGCCCGGATAAGGCAGGATGGCATCTTTCCAGGCCAGGAGAAAATATGCGTACACTTAATTTGCACCAGCTCGCCACCTTTCAGGTCGTAGCCAGACATTGTAGCTTTGTGCGGGCCGCCGAAGAACTGCACTTCAGTCAGCCAGCCGTGTCCGCGCAGATTCGCCATCTGGAGGATGCTCTGGGGGTCAAACTGTTCGATCAGATTGGCCGGCGCACCCATCTGACTCAGGCTGGCGAGGAACTCTATCTTTCCAGTCAGAAGATTTTTAGCCTGATCGACGAGACGCTCGACAACATGGAGGCTCTGCGCAGCCCTCATTATGGACGTTTGAGCGTCGGCGCTGACACCACCGTGGGCACCTACGTCATTCCTGGCCTGCTGGGCAAATTTCACCAGATCTATCCCCAGGTTGAGATTTCCCTGGAAGTGCTCAACCGGGCCTCGCTGGTTGATGCGCTGGCCAGCAATCGCGTGGATATGGCTGTGATGGGCAAGGTGCCCTCCGACATGCCCGTTGAGATTGAGCCGTTTGCGTTTAACGAACTGGTGCTGGTGGCCTCACCTACCCATCGCCTGGCGCACCTGGAGCAGGTGCCTATCGAAGAACTGGGGCGTGAGCACTTTTTGTTGCGCGAACCGGGTTCGGGAACGCGCGCGGCCCTGGAAAACGCCTTTCAGGAGGCCGGAGTACCCCTGCAAATCAGTATGCAGGTGGGGAATAACAGCGCCATCAAGCAGGGCGTGAGCGCCGGTCTGGGTATTGCCCTGATTTCACGCGTGGCCCTGGATATGGAACTGGAAACCGGGCGCCTGGTCATTCTCAACGTCGAAGGCTTTCCCATTGTGCGTCAGTGGCGCCTGGTACACGTCAAAGATAAGCACCTCTCGGC
>DASZXF010000809.1:0-1702 GCA_035546055.1 Ktedonobacteraceae bacterium | reverse complement strand
AACCAAGCACAGCGACGAACCCTCTTCCCGCGCCGCCGCAGACGGCGCACGTTTCGCATGGAGTTTGACGGTCTACTAGTAGTTGGTCAAGGTCCAAACGCAAGGCCAGCCAGGCAGGAGTGCAGAGGGCGGCAGCCCTTTGCCGGGGCACGGGGTGTCCCCGTCTTTCCCCTCTTCCCGCGCCGCCGCAGGCGGCGCACGTTTCGCATGGAGTTTGACAGTCTACTAGAGGAATGAGAAGAGCAGACGAAAAGCGAGGAGATGGGAAAGAGTGGCGCCGCCGCCGGGCATGGGAACTGGCCAGAGGCGACTGGAGCTAGAGGAAAATCGTGGAAGCGTTGGGAGTCACAGAGGAGCGGTGAGCTAATGGTATGAATTAGGTGAGGAGAACACAAAGGAGCGCCGCAGCATGAAGCGCAGATAGCCATGCTGTCCTCTGCATTGCCGGACTGATGCTCGTTTCTCATAGAAGCCTGATAGAGCTTTCAACGTGGCGTTCGCGGCGGATTTTTCCGGCAAAGCAGGGGACAGCAATCACTACGGCACAGTTCTCGTATCTTTGATGCGTTTCCCCCGGCTCGCGGGCGTGTCAAACCAGTCGCGCTTGCTGGGATAGTAGTATTCCACGTTGGGTTCAGGCGGCCAGCGCCAGATACGGCGCAGGTCTTCCATTGCCAGCGTGGCCAGGTAGTTTTGCGTGAAGGCGTCAATCTGTTCGTATATGGTATTCCACATCTCCTGGCTTTCCAGCACAGTTCTCCCTCGCGTTGGGCCAGGTTGGGTATAGCGCGTGGCATAATCCACCAGCGTCAGGCGAGTCGGCGCGAGCTGGATAGAGCCAAGGCCCAGCGGCTTGCCATAGCCGATTTTGTGGCGCATGTCATTCTCCAGAATGATCGCCAGTAAAAGCGCGCCGAACTCGTCGGCTTCTAGATTGGTAAAATCGAGGCGGAAATGGAAGCCGGTATCGTAATCCAGCGGCTGAATATAGCGATTGGCGAGCTTGCCGCTGAAAAAGACAGGACCTGGCGCTGTGAGTGGATTGATATCGGGCGAGTGGTGAAAGTAGAATTTGCGCCCCGCGATATGCTCTCTCATCTCGTCCAGGTAGAAAGACTCATGATGGGGTTTTGGCTCAACCAGCACCGCCGTGTGCATCGGCTCATATTTGTACGTTCTGTCAGGAAGTGAACATGCATCTCCAATATTTACTTTGCCGAGAAAGACGCCACCCGTTCGCTCTTTGAGCATGCCAAAGATGCGGCAGGCGATACAGAGGCGCGAATTTGTCTCACAGTGCTGGAAAGCGGGCGGTACATTGCCCCTGTAGCGCACTCTTCCACGCTCGTAATCGCCATCGAACAGGGTTAAACAGCCATTGCCAAGCGTCTCAACCAGAGAACGCAGCATCCCTTTGAGGGAACTGCCGGGAATGATATACTCGCCCCGTTGGTTCTGCATGAATTGCGCGGGTTTCTTCGGATCGGGTGAAACATTCCGAGGATCTGCGATGAAAAGCGGCGTCTCCGCGTAGATATCCACCTCCAGCGAGCCAGAATAGAGCGGCAGGTTTCCGACCAGGCGATGGTGCCAGGCCGGTTTGCGACGCTCAGGAGGGCGACTCCAATCAATACGCGCAAAATCATACGGATTCATGCTGGCCCTCCCCTGCTTTCAGATCGAGAAAACGAAACAATTGGAC
>DASZXF010000808.1:0-2720 GCA_035546055.1 Ktedonobacteraceae bacterium | reverse complement strand
GTCGGGAGTTTTGAACCTCTGGCGGCTGTGACGCTTTTGTGAGTTCCTCTCTCATTTTGAGATGATGCTGAGAGAAGAGAACTGTATGCTTGTGATGTCGAAAGAAACCATCGACTGCATGAAAGACAGGTTCGCCTCTCTTAATCAGGCGGCCAACGCCGAGGATCTCTTTTTTTCCAGTCTGGGGATCAACCCGTTCAGCTACCAGTGCTATCTCTCGATCATAATCGAGGAAACACACCCCGATGAGCCGTTCATGCGCGATGCGCTGGCTCAGTTTGATCAGGTGAAGCCAGCGGGCATAGACGCTTTCGTCCGAGAGGGTCCGGTGAAAGGCGATCATAAGGGTTTCGTCCTCCGGGCGAATGGGGCGCAGGACAACCGGCGTGCCATCATGCAGGGTCCAGGACTGAACATACTGAAGCGGGTACGGGCGAATGGCCAGGCGAGGAAGCTCTTCATCAGGAACCTCTGGTTCATGGAGAACAATACGCGCATCGAGTGCCAGGAGCCTGTGTGAAGAAGCGAGTAATGGATTGATATCAATTTCCTTGATCCGGTTCTGCTCTGTCACCAGATAGCTCAATCGCACCAGCACCTGTTCCAGTTCATTGAGATCTACAGGGGAGCGTCCGCGTGTGCCCTGGAGCGCCTGGAAGACGCGGGTCTGCTCCATAACGTGCCGGGCCAACGTCGTTGTGAGTGGGGGCAATGCCAGCGCCCGGTCCCGGTAGACCTCCACCAGTTGCCCGCCTGATCCGAAGAGCAGGACCGGACCGAACTGGGAATCGAGGCTGCTCCCTAGAATGAGCTCATACCCATCCAGTGGTACCATCGGCTGCACAGTCACGCCCAGAATAGCTTCAGAACCGGTTTGCTCGCGAACCGATGTGATGATCTGGTGATACGTGCGCCGGACAGCCGCTTCATCGAGTAGATTGAGCTGAACCCCGCCGACATCGCTCTTATGAGTAATGGTTTTAGAAAAGAGCTTGAGCACGACAGGGTAACCGGCAGCCTGCGCGCAGGCTACGGCCTCTTCTTCGGTGGTCGCCACCTGTGTCTCGACAACTGGAATGCCATAAGCCGCCAGCAGACGCTTCGCCTCCACTTCGGTAAGCAACGTGCGTTTTTCCTGGTAGGCGGACGTAATCACCTGCGCGGCCAGATCCCGATCCGGCCCATACTGATTGACCTCCAGCCATGGAGACGGCGTCTCGTAGAGGTTGCGTATATGGGAGCGCGAATGCCACATGTATTGAAAAATACGCGCTGCTGTATCAGGATAGGCGAAGGTGGGAATCCCGGCCTGGTGCAAAATGTCCCTGCCGCCTTCGACTTCGGCGCCTCCCATCCAACTGGCCAGTACCGGCTTATTCTGGAGCGAGGCATAAGCCCTGACCTGCTCGGCGGTTCTGGTGGGCTCTGCCATGGCTTGAGGGGTCAGAATCACCAGAAGGCCATCACTGTTCGGGTCGCGCGCCGTAATATCCAGAACCCTGGCATACCGCTCGGGGTCGGCATCTCCCAGAATGTCAATGGGATTTCCATGACTCCAGGGGGCCGGAAGGATCTGGTTGAGCGCCTCGATGGTGTCCGGCGACAGCTGCGCCAGCGTGCCGCCGGACGCGATGAGCGCATCCGTCGCCAGCACGCCAGGTCCGCCGGCGTTGGTAATCATCGTCAGGCGTGGACCACGGGGACGTGGCTGGGTCGCCAGCGCCTCTGCCATCGAGAAAAGCTCATCAATGCGATCAACCATGAGGATACCGCAACGACGGCAGGCAGCTTCAAACACTTCCTGACTGCCGGCTAACGCCCCGGTGTGCGAAACAGCCGCTTTCGCCGCCTCCTGTGAGCGTCCTGCTTTGAGCAGGATGATGGGCTTTGTGCGAGCAACGGCTCTGGCCGCCGAAAGAAATGCGCGCGCGTCTCCCACCGTTTCCAGGTACATGACAATACTGGAGGTGTGAGGGTCGTTGCCCAGGTAATCGATGAGGTCGCCCCAGTCAACATCGACCATGGAACCAATAGAGACAAAGGCGCTAAAGCCTATGTTTTCCTGCAAACTCCAATCCAGCACCGCCGTACACAGCGCGCCGCTCTGACTGATAAAGCCGATCTGTCCGGGGCGAGCCATGGCGCCCGCGAAGGTCGCATTCAGGCAGGTTGGCGGACACATGATGCCCAGGCAGTTGGGACCCACGACGCGCAGTTGGCCCTGGCGGGCCTGAGCCAGAATCTGCTGCTCCATCTCTTCCCCGGCTGTCCCGCATTCTTTAAATCCAGCAGAAAGGATAATCGCTCCTTTCACCCCTGTAGCGACGCACTCCGCAATCACTTTGGGGACAGTCGGTGCCGGGGTGGCAATCACCGCCAGATCAACTGCTTGGGGGAGCGCGGCCAGGTTGGGATACGCTTTCATGCCGAGAACCGTGGAATGCCTGGGGTTGATGGGAAACACCGCTCGTCTGGTGGGGGACAGCAGGAGATTCGAGAGCAGCGTGCGTCCAACGCTCCCTTCCTTTTCGGTGGCGCCGATCACGGCGATGCTCTCCGGCGCAAAGAATATATGGAGGGGATGGCGGTACGCGCTCTGAATAACGGTCGTCTCTTGTTGAAGCAGCGAAGGACTTGCTCCTCTTTTTCCTGTTTCCATGGGATGGCATCCTTTCATGACGGACAATCATCTCGCGTCATTCTCTTTTCTGAGGACTATT
>DASZXF010000807.1:0-4119 GCA_035546055.1 Ktedonobacteraceae bacterium | reverse complement strand
CTGGTGCGCGCCATTGGCGTGACTGGCCACGGTCTGCAAATCGCGGCCTCGCACCGTCGCAGTCTGGAGCGCTATGACTTTGATTCGGTCCTGCTGCCTTATAACTACATCACCATGCGCAATTCCTACTACGCTGAGCAGTTCAACGCGCTGCTGGCGACCTGTCGGGAGCGCAATATAGCGGTGCAAACCATCAAGTCCATCGCCTACAGACCGTGGCTGGGGCGCACGCATGTGCATACGACGTGGTACGAGCCTTTGACGGAGCAGCAGGATATTGATCTGGCTGTCCATTGGGCGCTGAAGCAGCCCGGTATCTTTCTGAATACCGTCAGCGATATCCATCTCTTGCCCAGGGTGCTGGATGCCGCCAGCCGCTTTGTTGATGGACCCTCCGACGAGGAACTGGAGGCGCTGGTCACGCGCTCAGGTATGCAACCACTGTTTGTCTAGCCGGCGGGCGGAGAGAGTGAACGGCCTGGCAATTCCTGGCCGGTTCATTCTCTCTCATCGTGCTAAAAACCCTGCCAGCGCATGGAACTTTCGAGACGATCTATCTGCTCTTTGGCTTCTATTAAACTGGCTCCAGTCATCTGACGGTAGAGTTTGATGGCCTCGATTTTCCTTCGCTGGACGATCAACTGCTCGATTTCAGACATCATCCCCTGGCCGGCGCCAAACGAGGGGGTTGCCGCGAAGGGGAGCATGTCCGAGGTGAGGTTCCCGGCGACCATGGCCATTTCGATGCGCTCAACGGCCTCTCTGGCCTGAGTCAGGTCAGCCCCGGTGACCTGGCGATAGAGTTTAATTGCTTGAATTTTCTTCTTACTCTGTAGCAGAACAGTGAATTCTGCCAGCAACGCATCGGCGTTTCCATTAAACGAGTTATTTCCCATTATAGAATGATCCTTTTCTTTGCCAGCACGAACACCCCTGGCGATCTGGCAAGCTTTGCTATCTCTATAGACGTATCAGGCGGCCAGTTTTCTACGGCGCTGCTGCCGTCTCCTGTCTATTTGTGGGAGCGATGCGCTGGCTGGCGTTTGGGACGCGGCTGGCCAGGGCCGTTTCTGCCAGGGGCAGGCGGCGATTTTGAGCAATCCAGGGCGACATGTTACAATGCAGAGCGCACCTGTGTTCGTGGGTTGAACCTGTGCCGGGTGTCAAAAGTATGCTGACAGGCTGCCTGAGAGCTAGCAGGAGAGAGATATATGGAGTCTGCGAGGATTATTGTGGCTATCCTGGGGGTGGTCGCTCTTTTCATTATCGCCTTTGACGCGTTTGAGACTATTGTGCTGCCCCGGCGCGTGGTGCGCAGGGTGCGGCTGGCGAAGATTTTTTATCGCGTGAGCTGGGCCTGCTGGGCCATCATTGGCCGGCGGCTGCACGCGGGCAACCGCCGCGAGTATTACCTGAGCATCTATGGACCGCTTTCGCTGATTATTTTGCTGTTTATGTGGGCCGCGCTGTTTATCGTCGGCTTTGCCTCTCTGGACTGGGGATTGAATTTACCCATGCAGGCGCCAGAAAAGGTCATGGGCTATGGCGGCTATCTTTATATGAGCGGCACGACCTTTGTCACGCTGGGCTTTGGCGATATTACGCCGCTTAGCCGCCTGGGACGGGTGCTGGCTGTGCTGGAGGGTGGGACGGGCCTGGGCTTTCTGGCTCTGGTCATTGGCTATGTGCCGGTGATTTACCAGACCTTTTCGCGCCGTGAAATCAATATTTCGCTGCTGGATGCCCGCGCCGGCACACCGCCCAGCGCGCCTGAACTGTTGATCCGCCATTTTCGCGGCGCCAATGCCGATGAATTGATCCTCTATCTGCGCGACTGGGAGCGCTGGTGTGCTGAATTGCTCGAAAGCCATCTCTCCTATCCTGTGCTGGCCTACTATCGTTCCCAGCACGAAGATCAATCCTGGCTGAGCGCGCTGACGACCATGCTGGACACCTGCGCGCTGATTATGATCGGCCTGGACGGGGTGTCGCTCAAGCCGGCCAAATTTCTCTTTGCCACGGCCCGCCACGCGGCGGTCGATCTGACGCAAAGCTTCGGTATCCAGCCAACTCGTCCCCAGCGCCATTACGAGCGCGCGGATTTTACGCGTCTGTGCGAGGACTTTGCCGCGCGCGGCATCACCCTGCGCGACGATGACGAGGCCTGGAAGCGTCTGAAAGATCTGCGCAGGATGTACGAGCCGTTTGTCGAGGCGCTGGCCGCCTATTTGCTGGTCTCTCTGCCGGATATGTACATCATTACTGACCGCGTGGATGACTGGCAGACCAGCGCGTGGGATCATTTTCTGCCTTCGTCGCCGCGTGTGCTCGACCGGGCCATGCGCAATGGCTAGGCCGGCTGGCAGAAGGTAGCCGAAAGGGTGAATATTCGACGTTGTTCCCTGTCAGATGCTAAAATAGCAAAAGATACCTGTGAAATGAGGAAGCCCGACCGTGTATATAGAACAAACGCTACAAACGTACCTGGACGACCTGGCTTCGTCCAAACCGGCTCCTGGTGGTGGCTCAGCCGCTGCCGTCAGTGGGGCGATGTCCGCCGCGCTGGCCGCGATGGTCTGCCGTCTGACCCAGGGCAAGGAAAAGTATGCCGCTGTGCAGGACGAGATTAACTCGCTGCTGGAGCAGGCCGAGAGCTTGCGCCAGCGTTTTCAGCAGTTGATGGGCGAGGATATCGAGGCCTATAGCCGGCTCTCGGCCTGCTTTAAGATGCCGCGCGAGGACGACGAGCAGCGCCGGATGCGCGCCGATGCCATTCAACTCTGTCTGCAGCAGGCCGCCCTGGTGCCGCTGGAGATGAGCGAGAAGGCCGTGCAGGTGGCCATGGTCTGCGAGCGCGTGGCCGAGATTGGTAACGCCAATGTGCTGAGTGATATCGGCGCCGCCGCCATGCTGGCCGCCAGCGCCGGTACATCTGCCGCCTGGATGGTGCGCATCAATCTCAAGAATCTGAAGGATGAAGCGGTCCTGGAGCGCCTGAGCCGGCGGCTCTCGGGCGCGCTGGATGAGATTACCAGCCGTTGTCAGCGAGTCACGGCGCTGGTAGGGGAGCGGGCATGACGGCACAGCTTATTGATGGGAAGGCGATGGCGGCGGAATTGCGCGCGGAACTGCGCGCCGAGGTGGCGGAGTATGTCCAGCGAGAAGGACAGACGCCCGAAGTGGTCGTGGTGCGTGCAGGCGGAGACGCGGCCTCGGGGGTCTACAGCAAGGCTATTTTGCGCGCCGCTGAAGGTGTGGGCCTGACCGCGCGCCTGGAGCAATTGCCCGCGCGGGTGATGGCGGAGGAACTGCAAGATCTTTTGCAGCAGTTGAATGCCAGTCCCCATACACGCGGCATTATCGTGCAGATGCCTCTGCCGGGCCATCTTTCACAGCAAATGGTTGCCGATACCCTGGCGGCGGAGAAAGATATTGATGGCATCAGCCCGCGCAGCGCTGGCAATCTCTTTCTGGGTTTGCCCAGCTTTCTGCCCGCCACAGCGGCGGCGGTTATGGAAATTCTGGCGCGCACCCATACTCCCCTGGCCGGTCGACGGGCGGTCGTGATCTCGCGCAGCAACGTGGTTGGCAAACCACTGGCCCTGATGCTCTTGCAGAAAAACGCCACTGTGACCATCTGCCACTCGCGTACTCGCGACCTCGCGCAAATCACCCGCCAGGCCGATGTGCTGATCGCCGCCGCCGGACGCGCGCGCATGGTGACAGGCGAAATGGTCAGGCCGGGCGCGACGGTAATCGATGTGGGCATCAATGAGAATCCCGCTGGCAGCGGCGGTATCGTGGGCGATGTTGATTTTGCCTCCGTACAGCCCGTGGCCGGCGCGCTCACCCCCGTGCCCGGGGGCGTGGGTCCGCTGACCAATCTGCTGCTGCTCAAGCAATGCATGCAATCCCTCTCTCCTCAAGCCCTGCAATCGCTGGCGCAACCTCACTGCTAGAGCAGGGAGCGTTCCGCCAGCGCGCGAAGCAGAAGGAAGGAAACGGGCAGACCGGGTTCGGCCTGTTTCCTTCCCCTCAGTCAGTTTTTACCACCTGGTGCAAACGCGCACCCATCTGCGATAGCGGCCCCGGCCTCGCAATGTCCAGTAACAGCGCACA
>DASZXF010000806.1:0-2130 GCA_035546055.1 Ktedonobacteraceae bacterium | reverse complement strand
GCCGGTTACGCCGGCGTGCGCGCGGTTCACGAAACCGGCTTCGACTGGGCCGTTACCACGGTTTACGGCTTTAATACACCCGACACCGATCCCTATCTGCTGCGCCGCATCGAAACCGATGTGAACGAACACTGGCTGATTATAGCCGCCAAAGCCTGCGGTTTTTGGGATTCTTTCACCAGGCTGATCCGCACCCTGATCGGAAAGAAGTACCCCAGCCCACGCCAGGCCAACGCGCTAGATTCGTAGTCTCTCTCACTATGAAACATCCATGATTTTAAGGGATCAGGATAAAACGCATGTTGCTACGTCCTAGTAGACTGTCAAACTCTATGCGAAAAGTGCGCCGCCTGCGGCGGCGCGGGAAGAGGGGAAAGGCGGGGACACCCCCATAGGCGTCAACTTAACAAAAAGTACCTTGAACAATCGAAAAACAAGCGAGGCAGAGAGCGATCTGCTATCGTAAAAGCATTCACCAACATCGCCTTTACGAAAGGGACCGAACTCATGCCTCAACGAGATCAGCATACGGCAAATGCCGGACCATCGCAAGCCCAGGAAGCCGTCGACCGGTGTTGGGAGGAACTGGTCCAGCAGCGCTTGCCCGCCGAGCTGGAAGCCCAGGCTCGAAGCTTGGGAGCCTTTCAACGCGTGCGGGGCGTCAGCAGTGCTTCCCAGTTGTTACGAGCGTTGCTCTGTTCTGTGCTTAGCCTGACCTCCTTGAAAGAACTCAGTGGCTGGAGCCGCCTCATTGGCGTGACCAGGAAGGTTCTTTCCGCTCAGGCGTGGCACAAGCGCGTGCGCCAATCGGCAGACTGGATGCTCTGGCTCTTCGCCCATCTCTTGCAGGTGCGTTTGTCCACCAGTGTCAACGCGAAGCGGCAACGCATCTTGCTGGTGGATGCCACCCATCTGGCTGAGATGGGTCCCAAGGGAGAGAACTGGAGTCTGCATTGCGCCTACGAGTTGGAAACCGGCCAACTCTCCTGGGTACGGGTCACTGACCATCACACAGGAGAAGGCTTTACTCACCTGCCGCTGCAGCCAGGAGATATCCTGGTCGGAGACGGAGCGTATAGCCGGGCCACCCAACTGCTGGCGGCGGATGCCGCTCAGGCGTTTTCCCTGACGCGTTTCAGTCCCCAGCATTTGCCGGTCTTTGCTTCCACTGCTCCCAGCGCCACCCCGGAGTTTCGGGTCAACATCGTTGGATGGCTGCAAGCGTTGCGACCAGGAACCTACGAGCGCCGCGCGACCGTGTGGGTGGAGGGCAAGCGTCTCCCGGTTCGTCTGATCGCCGTGGCGTTCCCAGAAGCGCAAGCCGAAGCGCTGCGGGAGCAGAAGCGACGGCAGGCGCGAGACAAAGGCCGCAAGCTGAGCGAACAGGCCATCTTTCTGGCGGGTTTTCATCTGATAGTGACGACCCTGCCGGAAAAACAGTGGCCCGCCGCTCTGGTGCTGGACCTCTACGCTTGCCGATGGCAGATCGAGATCCTGTTCAAACGCATCAAACAGGTGCTTGAGACGCACCGCTTGCCCTGTCGCTGTCCCCAGATGGCCCAGGCCATGATCGCTGCCTTGCTGGTCGCCTGGCTTCTTATCGAAGACGAGGCCACCGAACTGCGTCGGCAGATCACCGACGCGGAGCCGCTCACGTTGCCCGTGAGCAGTTGGCAACTCAATCAGTGGGCCAAAGCGGGTTTGCAGCACGTCGTCGTCGGCTGGTGGAGTCCTCAGCAACTCCGGGCGCTGATCCCAGAACTGCGTCGCTTGTTTTCCGACAAGCGGCGTCGGCCTCTGCGCGAACATCAACGGCGAGTTCGCTTTCACACGCTCCTGGCTGGAGCATCTGATCTCGTTTCCGTATTCGATTGTTCAGGTACGTTAAGTTGACGCCTATGGGGGACACCCCGCTCCCCGGCAAAGGGCTGCCGCCCTCTGCACTCCTGCGTTGCTTGCCTTTCGTTTGGACCTTGACCAACTACTAGCCATAAAAAGAGAGGATCTGGGCAGCGAGTCGCACCAACCGCTCATGAGCCTCTCTTCTGGTGGCGAGGGCGTAGCAGCACCGGGCAGGCATGAAGCATACTGGCCAATGAGACAAACATCCGGCATGATCCATTACCTGCT
>DASZXF010000805.1:0-1820 GCA_035546055.1 Ktedonobacteraceae bacterium | reverse complement strand
ATTGGGGCGCGACTGCCTCCCGCACTTCCCTGCCCATCTTCATCTTCGTCAGTCTGTGTTCAGCCACCACTCTCATCTCCTTCTGGTGGGCCGAGCGCTCCCCTTTCCCCGGCGACCGCCGCCTGCTCCAGATTCTTTTCGCCCTTGCCCTGATTGGCGGGTTTCTCCAGCTTCAATCCAGCACCCTGCCGGTAACACTGCTGGCTCTGCAAACCCTGATTATAGGAATAGCAATAGCGGCAATCGGCACAAGATCGCATAAAGCGTGAGCCAGATAAAGAAAGCGGCCTGCCTGAAACAGATAGACTGTCCCAGGCAGGCCCGATCAAGGAAATAAACGCTGTAGACTGAGCCCGGCATCTGCAGCGCATGACTGCATGAGCGGGCTCAGTCTACAGCGTCACCGGCACCCGCTTCGCTCTCTGAAATCAGGTATGGCTGCTTTGCACAAACAGGAAGATATCAACATCGATGGCATTTACATCGTTCCTGATATTGCACAACGCGTCGTAGTCAGCAATCTTGCTAAATGTAGCATCGCTCTGGCCAAGCTGATGAACAAGGGCGTAGACTTTCTGCGCAATATCATAGGCACGCTCCTGCTCACAATTGGCACGCGCCCGGCCAAAGACGATGATCAGGCCCGCGCTGCGACCTTGCAGAAATGCCTGGCCCGCGATCTGCCGGGTTACCGAGTTCGCAGCGTTCCGATCACCGGCCAGCAGAGCTGCCGTGTTCACATGGATAGTAAAAGGATGATGTTTTTGCTCCAACTGAGCCAGCACTTTCTGAGGAGTGGGCGTAGGTGTCACGGAAACAGGTGGCGGAGGGGGATGAATGCCCATAGTATTAGCCGCCAGGAACAACATCGCCAGCACCAGCAAGAGATCGGCGAACAGCCAGCCTGTTGACATACTAAATGAGCCGCGAAGATCCTCTACCAGGCGCTTTTTCATAGCTTCTTATCCTTCTTCAGTATCGCTCTCATTGTGGTATTTCTAGTGCATACGCAGCAGGATTAATACGCCCAGTTCGCCAATCACGGCCAGCGCTCCAAGCACAGCCAGCCCGGCGGCGGAATAGACCGCCCTGCGGGCCAGAGGCCGGGACTGGCCCGCCGCTGAGCCAAAACCCTGAGCAGCGGTTGCCAGTTCTTTTGTCGTCTGCTGCAATTGCGTGCCGACCTGATTCAGACCGCCCACCATCTGGCGAACTTCACCGGTGATCTTCCGCACTTCATTGGCCAGATCCTGGTTCGTCTTCGCGATCCCGCTGGTCATGGCCTGGAAATCGGCCTGCGTCATTTGCTTCAGACCCTGCGCGACATTCTCCAGTTCTCTGGCCACGTCGCGGGTATTCTTCGTTGACTCATTCATATCATCAGCCACGCTGGAGATTTCTTTCACCACCTCTTTTTGAGCACGCTCGATCTCCTGGACCACATTCTGCTGCGTCGTCGTAAGCCGGGTGGCTACGTCTCCCTGGGTCTGCGAGATCGTCGTCGCGACTCCCTGTTGCGTTTTAACAATCTCCTGTTGAGCCTGGTTGAGAGTTCCCAGCTGGCTGCTGATGCCCTGACTGGCCTGGGAAGTCTGCTGCGCGCTATCAGCCATGCTTTTCGCGTTCAAAGCTAAATCATGCGAGGCGCCGGCAAGTTTGTTGCTGGCGTCGGTCAGTTCGGTGAGCTTCTGACCATAGCTGCTGAGATCAGTATTCATGTGCTGCAAATCGCTGGTCAGCAACTTGACATCAGCATTGAAGAGGGCCAGGTTATTGTCAAAGTCCTTGACCAGCTTTTGCGTACTGTTATGGGTATTTTC
>DASZXF010000804.1:0-3101 GCA_035546055.1 Ktedonobacteraceae bacterium | reverse complement strand
CTCAGCCATCCCCGATTTTTCCAGCGCCGCAAGGACCGCGTTTCCCCCACTCCAAGGGAAAGGATCATGAGTCCTCCCCACTTTTTCTGAGGCGGCCTCAAGCGCTGGTGGCGCCCCGCTCCCCTCTTTTTGGATGGTGGGTGGGGAAACGCGCCCTTGCGGCGCTGGAAAAAGTGGGGAGGACTGATATATGAGCAATGCTCTCTAGAAAGAATGTCAGGCTTCCTCTTCGACTGCTTCTTCGCCGCGCACTTCGCGCAGATCTTCGGGACGATCCAGGAGATCGAGGAAGAGAATGCCGTCCAGGTGGTCAATTTCGTGCTGTAAGGCCCAGGCGAAGAGCCCTTGCGCGCTGATACGCATGGGTCTGCCGCGCATATCCTGTCCTTTGACGACCACTTTCGCCGCACGCCTGACGTTGACGCCGTAATACCCCGGAATGCTCAGGCATCCATCGACGCCAATCTGCTCACCCTCGCGGTGAATAATTTCCGGGTTGGCCATGGCGACTTTATGCGTCTTGCCCGTCTCCCGGTCGGTACAATCGATGACAAAGAGGCGCATGGACAGGCCGATCTGCGGCGCGGCCAGCCCGATGCCATCGGCGGCGTACATCGTCTCGAACATGTCCTGCACCAGGCGCGGCAACGATGAGTCAAAACGATGAATTCTGCGCGCTTTCTGGCGCAGAATGGGATTTCCGATAAAAACGATCTCGCGTGTGGCCATCTCTTTTCTCCCGCTCTTTGGCAATCATACAAGCACTGTCGATGGCTCGCTCTCCTGTTCCGGCTCCCAGCTCAGCAGATCGTCCATGCTGACGGGCAGAAATTGATTGAAATAGGCCAGCAGGCGATCAATGGTCGCGTAGTCAATGCGCTGGCTGCGCCCGGTGTGCAGGGCAACCAGCACACTCTGCGAAACCCCGCTTTCCTGGGCCAGACGCCGTAAACTGATGGTCGGCTGCTTTTGCCGCACGCGCTCCTCATTGAGCCGCGCCAGTAAGACGCGCAGGTGACAAGAAACAGGCATGAGCGTTCCTCCTGACAGTTGGTTCTCTACCAGAACCAGTATAATCCTCTTTGCTATGACATGTCAATGCATTGAGGTTATTTCAACGAACAATGCATTGACATAGCATGGCAATAGAGCGTTATCCTTCTGTACAGATCAATCCGTGGGGACGGACCAGACCTGCACGGTGTTGTCGTTGCCGCCGGAGGCGATACGCTTGCCATCCGGCGACCACGCCACGGCGTAGATCGCGGCGTGCGAGGTAAAGTGACCGGGATAGACATCGGCGTGACCGCGATAAATGTAGGCGTGCTGGCCGGTCAGGGCATCCCAGACCTGCACCAGGGCGTCGTTGCCACCAGAGGCGATACGCTTGCCATCCGGCGACCACGCCACGCTGTTGATGTCATCGTTGCCATTGTTATAGCTAAGTACGTTTTTCCCGCTGGCGACATTCCAGACCAGTACGGCTCCGCTGGCCTGCGCGGTGGCCAGATACTGCCCATCGGGCGACCAGGCGACGGCGTGGATAATATCGCCATGGTAGCCGTAGGCGTTCGAGAAGAGTTTGCGGGTCTGCATATCAAAGACCTGCCCGTTACCATTGGTACCGCCCGCGAGATAGCGTCCATCGGGCGACCAGGCCACGCCGTTCCAGGCCTGCGGAAAAGCAGCTCCACGCGCGGTGGTTGGATTGCGCACGGTGAGCAGCACGTTTCCATTCAGCGCTTGCCAGACTTGCAGCGAGCCATCGCCGCTGGCCGAGGCAATATCCTGGCTGTCGGGTGACCAGGCCAGGCTAAAGATCGCTCCGTCCTGCCCTCGATAGGTGAACGCAAGTTGACCATTGCTGGCATTCCAGACCTGGACCAGGCCGACAATATCCCCGGAAGCAAGATATTTTCCATCGGGTGACCAGGCCACCGCCGATAGGTCCAGATTGTCGCCACGATAGGTCCGCACACGTGTACCGCTGCTGGCATTCCAGATTTGCACGGTATGATCACCGCTGGCCGAGGCAATCAACCTGCCATCGGGTGACCAGGCCAGAGAACTGACATAGGCGCTGTGTCCGCTGTACGTCAGATGTTGGGGCGCGGTGACGAAGTGTTGCACAAAAGCGAATTCATTGGCGGGATTACTGACCAGAAAAGCGATTATCAGCAACAGCAGCAGACCAGCCAGAAGATATCGCCAGCGCTTACGCCGGGGCTTGTGTTCTGCCGCCAGTGGTTTGTCGAGTATCGACATGATGTGCTCTCCTCTTACCTGGATCGTTGGGAAAAGACGGGTTTCCAGTATTCTCTTCGCCGGGGCGTTCTTTATGGAAAAATACCAGTAATACTACGCTTTTTTGCCGCTATTGTATCACGCGTTTAACCAGGATAGACCGCTATGCTATAATTTTTGCCAGAGAGGTGAATGAAAAGAACGATGCAGGTAAGTGAACCGGCGGAATACGCGATTCTGGGCTTGCTGGCCGAACAGCCGATGCACGGCTATGAGCTTTTTCAGCGTTTCCAGAATGAGGTACTGGGTCAGATTGTACATATCGAGATGAGCCAGCTCTATGCTTTTTTGAAAAAGCTGGAGCGCCTGGCCCTGATTGAGGCTGAACTGGAACCACAGGGCGCCCGCCCGCCGCGCAAGGTCTATCAACTGACCCCGGCAGGTCGGACACTGCTGCACCAATGGCTGACTGTACCGGTTGAGAGGCCGCGCGATGTGCGCATTTTTTTCCTGATCAAGCTCTATTTCGCGCAACGTCAGCTTCCTCAACAACTGCCCATGCTGATTGAAGAAGAAATCGCCGCCTGCGCACGCTTCCTGGCCTCGCTGGAAACGCTGCGCCACGGTTCGGTCAGCATACGCGATCAGGCCAGCTTCGGCCAGGTGGTCCTCAACAGTCGTATCTACCAAACCCGCGCTCTGCTGGACTGGTTACACGAGTTGCGAGCCGAGTTTGCGCAATCCCATTAGCTATGCTACTATCTATCAAGCTGACATTTCTGACTATGCCGGCTCTCACGTCGTAAGATATTCGCGCTCTGTCGCAGCTAGTAGAGACTTTGACCGTATTTGTTCTC
>DASZXF010000803.1:0-4587 GCA_035546055.1 Ktedonobacteraceae bacterium | reverse complement strand
CGATTTACTATAGTAAAAACAGCGGAGGCCGCTCATGAATGCAGAGTCCAATTTAAAGATACAAAGGACTCAATCCAACAAACCGACGACATCTTATAAACGCGCGCATCGTGCGAAACGCCCGGTCCTGGTGACGGGTCAGGAGAGTGCGCCGCTCACCAGATCCACGACGCTGGCGGTGGAGGATGAGCTGCCCACGGGCGAAGCAACCCTTGAGGAGCAGTCGGCCAGCGCCGAGGAGAACGGGCGTAAGCGCGGGCCACGTTTCTTCTCCAGCGTGGAAAAGAGCGCGAAGATCTCTGATCAACCAAAAGCCGACCCCATCGCCGCACGCCTGGCACGAGCGCTGCGCGGCAAAAGCGCTGATGCCCCTAAAGAAAAAGAGGCAGTCAAAGAGAAAAAGGGCACGACCAGCCCCGGTAAAGGAAGCAGTACAGTTCCCGCACGTCCCAAATCCAACTTCAAAATGAAGTATATCTGGGGCATGATGGCATATCTGCTGATTGCCGACTTCCTGGGCGTCTGGATTCAGAGCTGGATGCAATCTCAGGGTCTGGATGCGGTAGTCTTCACGGTCAGTACTTTCCAGGCGAAACGCTCAACTCTGATCTTCCTGGCCTTGTTAATCATTATCCTGATTGTGATGGCCCGCCTGGACCTGATCCCGCGCAGCCTGGGAGCCGCCATGACTGGCACATCTACCCAGCGCAAAGACGCGCCCAAAGCGGGAAAGAAGGAGCCAACCTTCGAGTCCAGAGGAGCCAGGCCCACCATGAAACAGGGCGTCAAGGGCGCCAACGACGATCTGTATCGGGAATATCGCGAAAATCAGCGCTACTTCCAGAAACGCGACCGCAAGCGCTAAACAGTTCGCTCGTCTCCAGTCCCAGGCGTGCCGCAGTACGCCTGGGATCACGCTCTTTTCACGGGTTTTGCCCTCCTCTCAGGTCGCAGAACGAGCTGCGCTGAACACGACGTACCCGGCGCACGAGGCGCCATCCATAGATCACGATGCGGTGGATGAAGCACACTCTACAGCGCGGCTGCTCGGATGGAGCAGTCTGCATCATCTTGCTCACCTGTGTATCGACTCATCGGATATCGATATGGTATACTTGCGATATCCAGCACTTATCGTACCGGTAATCTGAGAATCGATTGTACCCTATCGTTGCTGGATCGAAACAGTAACGACGTTCAAGAGGGAACTCTATGCCTACACGCATTATTATTGCTGACGATGAAACAATCCAACGCATGGATTTGAAAGATGTTTTGACCCGCCAGGGCTACCTGGTCATTGGCGAGGCCGGCGACGGCGTGAGCGCGGTCAACCTGGCTCGCGAGCTGCGCCCGGACCTGGTGATTATGGATATCCGCATGCCCGACATGGACGGCATCGCCGCTGCGGAGACGCTGACGCAGGAGAAGATTGCCCCGGTCCTTCTGCTGACTGCCTTTGGCGATCAGCCCCTGGTGGAACGCGCCAAAGAGGCGGGCGTGGTGAACTATATTGTGAAACCCCTGCGCGAAAGCGAAGTTACCCCCGCCATTGAGGTCGCCCTGGCCCGCTACAGCGAGTTCCGCGCCCTGGAAGAGAAGACGCGCACGCTGTCCGAACAACTGGAGACGCGCAAGGTGGTCGAACGCGCCAAGGGTCTGCTGATGGAGAAACAGGGCTTGAGCGAACAGGAGGCCTTCCGCAAGATCCAGAAGGCCAGCATGAATAACCGCAAGTCGATGCGCGAAGTCGCGGAGGCCATTCTGCTGACCAACGAAATGTAGTTAGTTGATAGATCAGGGTGAGTTGTCGCGCTGCGGCAGGTGCGGCCATCTGACCTCGGTCGGATCGTCCGCCGCGCTTCATCAACTCACCTGCCCTGATGAGGTCTAGCAAGGATCGACACCTATGTCTCTAGCCGCGAGCGCGGAGAACAGTGTAACCATCGTAGGCATTCGCTTTCGCCCGGCGGGGCGCATCTATCACTTTGACCCTCAAGGGGTATCCTATACCACCGGCCAGTATGTAATTGTGGAGACAGTACGCGGCGTGGAGGCCGGTCGCGTGGTTATTGCCTCGAAAAAAATGGCGGAGAGCGATCTGAGCGATCCGCTGAAACCCGTTGTGCGCCTGGCCACCGAAGACGAATTGCGCATGATGCTCTCTTTTAAAAGCAAAGAGAAGGAAGCGCTGGTGCAGTGCGCCTACCACGTCGGACAGCATAAACTCCCCATGAAGTTAGTGGAGGCGGAGTATACTTTTGATGGGAGTCGTTTAACCTTCTATTTCACAGCGGACGAGCGCGTTGACTTTCGCGCTCTGGTACGCGATCTGGCCGCGACTTTCCGCACACGCATCGAATTGCGCCAGATTGGCGCACGCGATCAGGCGAAATTGCAGAGCGGAGTCGGGCCATGCGGGAAAACGTTGTGCTGTAGTTCGTGGATCAGTGATTTTGGCGTCGTTTCGATTAAGATGGCCAAAGAACAGGATCTGCCGCTGAACCCGGCCAAGATCTCCGGGGTCTGCGGACGCTTGCTCTGCTGCCTCTCTTATGAGAACGATAATTATATCCAGGCCAGGCAACGTATGCCCCAGGTCGGCACGTTTCTGAATACCCCCAGCGGACCGGGGAAGGTTGTCTCTGTCAATGTCCCTCGTTCTTCCGTCGAGGTGATGCTGGAGAGCGGCGCGATTATTCCGGTGCCAATCGCTGAAGATGAGCCGGTCATCGGGTGTAATACATGTACGTCACGCGGTAGCTGTTGCGGCAGCGCCAGCTCAGACAGCAAGGCCAGCACAGGATGCGCGACGTGTGGCTCCGGCGGCGCCTGTACCTGCGGTTCAGGTGGCGCGGGTGGTGGGGGATGCGGAGGCGGATGTAAGACCAGAAAAAAAACAACTCCTCAGGCCGAGAAAGCTGTAGATTAGCCAATGTAAGCAACAGGGTTCGTGACCTGACCCACGGACATGAGAGGAGGGCATATGCCGTCAGATCAGGATGAAAGTCGCACGGTATTGCAACATAGCGATGTGCCAGAATGGCCGGTGGCGCAGGCTCCGGCTATAGTGGACGTGCCGTTTGAGGATGATGATCAACTCGCCGCTGACTCGTTTCTCGCTGATGATTCTCTGGCCGCTGACCGGCTTGCCGATGAGGCCATCAATACCGATGACCTGATGGCGCCGGACACGGAGAGCGATCTGCTCCAGTGGTCCAGCCCGCCTCCGCTGACCAGCAAGGAGACGCTGGGCCATTTCTTCCGCCAGTATGTTCCGCTGCTGGTTCCCCTGCCGTTTGGACTGCTGGTGTTTCTCGTTACCCTGCCCGCGACCCTGCAAGGCCTGCCCGCCCATCCCTCGGTGCTGATTATGGCCTTTTTGCTGCTGGCGTTGATGGTTCTCCAGGGAACGCTGCTGTATTTTGCCGGCTCAAATGACACTCTCATGACCCTCTATATCGTGGGAGGGTATACGCTGTTCATTGTGGCGGGCGTCTTCGCGGCCTTCGGGATCTTGCCAGCGCTGATTACGCTTGGCGTGCTGCTGATTATCGGTCTGCTGCTCGCCCGGCGCGGTTTGCAACAAACGCGCGTGGGCCACGTGGATATCGTGACTGTCTTTGGCCGCTATGCCCATACCCTTGAGCCGGGCTTAAATCTGCTCCTGCCCTGGGAACGCGTGGCCTACAGTCTGAATATTCAGGAGACGAGCTGGACCACGCCGAAAATGGAGGTGCCGACTGCGCGCGATCAAAAGGTTGAGCTGAGCGCGACGATCTCCTATCAGTTGTTGGCCGAGGATGCTTACCTGGCGGCCATCAGCGTGAAAAACTGGGAGGGAAGTCTGCATGATCTCTTCCGGGGAACGGTGCAAAGTCTGGTCAATGCGCTGTCGCTGGAGGATTTTGTCACGTGGTCGCAGAGCATTTATGTGCGCTCGGCCAGCGGCGATGGTAATTCGTTTAATCCCGCCGCCGCGACACGCTGGGATCGCATCAACAATACCCTGGCCCGGCGTATGCAGGATCAGGTCGCGGCCTGGGGTGTGCAAATCAACTGGGTGCGCATTCAAGACCTGACCCCCCTGCCTGTGGCTTCACCGACCACGAGCCTGCCCCTGCTCGGAGATACCGGTGGCACTACACAGATTATGCCGCACGAGGCACCGCGCACACCGGCTACCGAGGCCGCACCCACAGCCACAGCCACGCCTGCGGCCAAAGCCGACGCGCCGTCCACGCCCACGCCTGCTCAGCCGGCCACGCCCGCGCCTGCCCCCGCGCCGAAGCCTGCCGCCGCTAAAAAGTTGCCCCGCGTGGAAACGCTGGTCGATACCTATGACGCGGTTCGCCAGGGAGCCATTACCGATCCCAAACTGATCCTTGAACTGGCTGACCACTTTGATACCCTGGCTAATGATCCGGTGGCCAACACAACCATCACTTTCGATGCCGCCCGCGCCGCCAGCACCCTGCGCCAGCGCGCGCAAAAATATCAGAACAAAGGCCAGTCATAAAATAAGAAAGTCTGGGGAGAAGAGGCAGGCCGGGCTGTACGGCGACGCGTCGTCATACAGCCCGGCCT
>DASZXF010000802.1:0-6026 GCA_035546055.1 Ktedonobacteraceae bacterium | reverse complement strand
GGTCTGCTGCTGTGGACAGCGCCGATGAGCGAGGAGCAGGGGGTGATGGAGATGAGCCACCAGGGCTTTATCGATGGAGCCATTCTCATGGAGGTGGCACTGCACGATCCCCGCGTTGAGGCGCTCAAGCAGCAGATGGTGCCCTTTACGCTGATTGGACGCTGCGAGGATAACACGGGGCTGAATTTTGTCGACCTGGACTTTGACTACGCCCTGGAAAGCAGCATCGCCTATCTGGTGAAGGAGGGCCATCGCCATATCGCGCTGATTAATCAATCGAAAACGCTGCTGAAGCGCAAAGTAGGCTACGTGGTGCGCTCGCGCGCGGCTTTCCATCGCGAACTCCAGCGCCACGGCCTCAAGGGCATCGATCTGTGCTGCGAGGCCAGCGAACAGGCGGGCTATGAGGCTACCATGTCGCTGCTCCAGCAGCAGCCTGAGCTGAGCGCGTTTATTCTCATGACTCCCTGGACCAGCGGCGGCATTATGCGCGCGCTCTCCGATAAGGGTCTGCACGTGCCGACGGATTTTTCGCTGGTGGCGATCTTTTCGCCTCACCTGGCCGAGATGATCACCCCGGCCCTGAGTTCCATCGATTTCCCGTTTGACGAAATGGGCCGCCTGGGTACCCGGATGCTGATCCAGCAATTGAGCGGCCAGAAGGTCGAACCAGCGCAGATCTTGCTCAAGCCACCTCTGACCATTCGCGCCAGTTCCGGCCCCTACCACGGACGCTGATTCCTCCGGGACTTTTTTTCTTCGCTTGTTTCAGACCTTGACAGGTCGCCGCAAGCATTTTATACTCTAACTATCGAAGCGCTTCGATAAACAAAAAGGAAGACTCAAGGGAGGGGAGTGGATATTCTGCATGCGCTCATACCGTCATGAGTATGACCGGTTTCCTGCCGGCGCACGCGAGGGTATCCGAGCTGAAGACGGGGAGGATGGCAGATGGGTTCAGGAAAACCTGACAACCTTGGTGAAAGGTTCTATTTATCCAAAGGAGGATAGGAAATGCATTCTCAGCCGTACACAGGGCAGGAGGAGCTATCTGCGGCTCGCCGTCAACGCCCGGCTTTTCGTGTATTTCGCGCGGCTGCGGCGAGTTGCCTGCTCTTTCTTGTGCTGGGCCTGCTGCTGGCGGCCTGCGGTGGCTCGTCAGCGAATAACAGCGGCAGCAACAGCAGCAATGATAAAATCACGCTGACGATGCTCGATTACCTGGGCACCGAGCCGGCGAATAGCGAGATCAACAAGCTGATCAAGAATTATGAGAGCCTGCATCCAAATGTGACGATTAAGCGCGATAGCGTGCCGATAGGTTCGCTGATTACGAAGGCGTCACAGGAGACGGCCTCTCATACGCTACCCAGTCTGATGATTATCGATAACCCGGATCTGCCGACCTTCGCTTCGACTGGCGCTTTGACGCAACTGGATCAGTATATGACAGGCGATCTGAGCGCCGCTAATTTCTACGCTGGCTCGCTTTCGACGATGCAGTACCAGGGCAAGACCTACGCGATTTCGACGGGCAATAATGACCTGGCGCTGTTCTATAATAAGAAGATGTTCGCTGACGCAGGCTTGCAGCCTCCCACGACCTGGGCGGACCTGGAGGCGGACGCGGCGAAGCTGACGAAGGGCAATACCTACGGCTTCGCGATGTCGGCTCCGGCGACGGAAGAGGGTTCGTGGCAATTTGAGCCGTTCCTGTGGTCCAACGGCGCTGACCTGGATAAGGTGGATAGCGCGCAGGGGACGCAGGCTTTGCAGTTCCTCGCCAACCTGGTGCAGAAGGGCTATATGTCGAAGGCCGCGCTGAACTGGGGTCAGGGCGATGTGCTGACGCAGTTTGAGGAGGGACACGCGGCGATGATGGAGAATGGTCCCTGGAATCTGAGCCTGCTGAAAAAGGCGGGGACGGACTACGGGGTAGTACCGCTGCCTGTGCCTGCGAGCAGCGCCAAACCGGTTTCGCCGCTGGGCGGTGAAATCTGGACCATTCCACAGACCGATCAGCAGCATGAACAGGCGGCCTGGGATTTCCTGAAATGGCTGCTTGAGCCAGCCCAGGTGGTTGACTACGATACGGTGCAGGGCTATATGCCACCGCTGAAAGCGGTCTCGCAACAGGTCTTGCAGAGCAATCCTGATCTCCAGGTCTTCACCGATGAGCTGAATACCGCCCGCGCGCGTACTGCCGTGGTCGGGGCGAAATATCCGAGCATTTCGCAGGCCATCTGGACCGCCGAGCAGGCCGCGCTCTCCGGCAGTCAGACGCCGCAGGCCGCGCTAACCCAGGCTCAGCAGAGCATCGATAAAATTCTCAAAGGCTAATCTGCTTACGGCGGGAAGACGCTCGCCGTGAGCACCACCTGTCGCTCTCTGCTCGCTACCTCCCGGAGCGAGACACGGGCGACAGGCGCCGCGTGAGCGTGCCTCCCCGCCAGCTTCGTCATCACGCCTCTGCCAGATTGTCCGCGCCTTGAAGGCCGCGTTCCTGCTCACAGGCAGGCAGGCGAGGCTCTCAGGGTTGAGAACTTTGCACCAGGAAGATAAGTATGACAGTAGACACTCAGACCTCTCCCATCGTGGGGACGGAGACAACCCGGACGCTGGTCCAGCGCAGACACCGGCGCAGATCGTTCCACAAGGTTCTGATCCGCTGCTCTTTTCTGGCCCCGGTTATTCTTTATTTGCTGCTGTTCTTTGGCTATCCACTGTACTACAGCATTATGGTCAGTCTGCAGGACTATAGTCTGCAAACAGAGTATACAGGCATCGCGCCGTTTATCGGGCTGGCAAACTATCTGAATGTGCTGCAAGATGCCACGGTACGCATGACAATCTGGCATACGCTGATTTTTACCCTGGGTTCGATTGTGCCGCAGTTTGTCATCGGACTGGCGCTGGCTCTCTTCTTCGCGAAAAGATTTCCGCTCAGCCGCTTTTTGCGTTCGCTGATCCTCCTGCCCTGGCTGCTGCCCCTGGTGGTGTCGGGCACAGTCTGGAAATGGCTATTCGATCTGACGAACGGCATTATCGATCAGATGCTTGCCACTCTGCACCTGCTGCCTCCCCATTTTGGCTGGCTGACCACGCCGGGCTGGGCTCTGGCGGCCATTGTTATCACCAATATCTGGATCGGCATTCCTTTTAATATGGTGCTGCTCTACAGCGGCCTGCAGGGCATTGACGGCGAGTTCTACGAGGCCGCCTCGATTGATGGCGCCAATGCCTGGCAGCGCTTTGTGTCGATCACGCTGCCGCTGCTCAGGCCCATCATCGGAGTGGTCCTGCTGCTCGGCCTGATCTACACCTTGAAGGTCTTCGATGTGGTCTATGTGATGACGAACGGCGGACCGGCCAATACGACGCAAATCCTGGCCACGTGGTCCTATAACCTTTCGTTTGCGCAACAGCTCTTTGGTCAGGGCGCTGCACTGGGCAATGTTATTCTGATTATTTCGCTGATCGTCGCGCTGTTCTACCTGCGTCCCACCAGGCGCCAGCGCCAGGCATAGAAATGGAGGCGATCCCCATGCAAGTCCCATTACAGACACCCATTGAGCACCGAACCAGGCGCGGGCGCACGATCTCGCTCAGGTCCATGCTGCTGACAGTGGTCGCGCTGATCATTACGGTCATCCTCCTCTTTCCAGCCTACTGGATGATTGTCAATTCGCTGGAGACGAATCAGCAGATCTTTAAGATTCCGGTCTCGCTGGTTCCCGACAGCATTACCTTTGACGCGTATACATCGACCTTTGCCGAGCAGTTTCCCCACCTGGTCACCAGCCTGATCGTTTCGCTGGGCACGGTAGTGGTTTCCCTGATTATCGCCACACCCGCCGCCTACGCGCTGGCTCATTTTCGCCTGCGCTTCGCCGGACTCCTGACCTTCGGTCTGCTGCTGGCGCAGATGATCCCGGCGGTCACGCTGGCCACGCCTATGTTCCTGATCTTCACCAGACTCGGTCTGCTGAACAGCTACCCCGGCCTGATTCTGGCCGACAGCACCTACGCGGTGCCTTTCGATGTGATTATCATGGCAGCCTTTATGCAATCGCTGCCCTACGAACTGGTCGAATCCGCCTTTATCGACGGAACCGGCGAATGGGGCGCCTTCTTCCGCGTGATGCTGCCGCTGGCGGTGCCTGGCATTGTCACAGCGGGTCTCTTCGCCTTTCTCTTCTCCTGGGGAGATTTTCTCTATGGACTGACAATCATGACCACCAACGATATCCAGCCGATTTCTCTGAGCATCTATAACTACCTGGGACAGTACAGTTCGCAGTGGAATAACGTGATGGCCGTGGCGACTCTGGGCGCGATTCCCGCCGCGCTGCTGCTGATCGCTTTCCAGCGCTATATCACCTCTGGTCTGACCTCTGGCGCGTTGAAAGGGTAAGCATCTCAGCCACAGGCATGATTTGATGATACCATCCCAATTCGTCCGGCGCTGGCAGGTCTTGCGGAGCGCCAGGGGATTCATTGTTCCCACACGGGACAGCCAGCATTTCATCTGGTTTGACAGAAAGACAGGATTTTCTCATGCAGGGTTTCAGACACAACGCCAATCAACTCTTCTGGGAGGGAAAACACGAAATTGTCCAGATCGAGCCGTGGGGACGCGATAGCGTGCGCGTGCGCTCGACTTTTGACGCGGCCATTCACAGCGACACGGTGAGCGCGCTCCTGCCAGCCGCTTCCACGGAGGCCGAGATTACGCTTGACGAGCAGGGGGCGACTCTGGTGAACGGAGCCATCACGGTGCGCGTATCCTCCAGCGGACGCATACGCTTTTTCCAGACCGCCAGCGGCGAGGAGTTGTTGTCAGAGAGCGAGCACAGACATTCGACGCGCATTCCGGCGCGCTATTTCAGAGCCCGGGCCGGCCAATCCTACCACCTGGAGGCCAGTTTCCAGGCTTACGACGATGAGCGACTCTATGGCCTGGGTCAGCATCAGCACGGTCTTTTCGACCAGAAAGGCAGCGTAATCGACCTCGTGCAGCGCAATACCGAGGTCGCCATTCCGTTTCTCTTCTCCAGTCGAGGCTATGGTTTGCTCTGGCACAATCCAGCCGCCGGACGCGTCGAACTGGGCACCTCGCAGACGCGCTGGGTAGCCGAGGCCACCACGCAGCTTGATTACTGGATTACCACCGGCCAGACCCCGGCGGAGATTATGGAGCATTACGCCGACGCCACCGGGCACGCGCCAGCCTTCCCGCACTGGGCTTCGGGCTTCTGGCAGTGCAAGCTGCGCTATCGCACTCAGGATGAACTGCTGGCGGTGGCGCGCGGCTACAAAGAGCGCGGTCTGCCTCTCTCGGTCATCATCATCGACTTCTTCAACTGGACCCTGCAAGGCGACTGGCGTTTCGATCCCAACGACTGGCCCGATCCCGCCGCGATGGTCAGCGAACTGCGAAGCCTGGGCGTTGAATTGATGGTTTCGATCTGGCCCACGGTCAATCCCCTGAGCGAAAACTTCGCCGAGATGGAGCAGCGCGGCCTGCTCATGCGCACTGAGCGCGGCATTCCCGCCGGCATGATCTTCCAGGACAAGCGCCCGGAAGGACCGCTCTTTGTGCAGTATTACGATGCCACCAATCCAGAAGCCCGCGCTTACATCTGGGAAAAGGTGCGCGCGAACTACTATCAGTACGGCATCAAAACATGGTGGCTGGACGCCTGCGAGCCGGAAGTCCATCCCATGGAGCCTGACCATTTGCGCTTCCACCTGGGCAACGGCGCGACCGTGGCCAATGCCTATCCCCTGCTGCACGAACAGGGCTTCTACGAGCACCAGCGCCAGCTCAGCGACGAACCCATTCTCAACCTCTGCCGCTCGGCCTGGGCGGGCAGCCAGCGCTACGGAGCAGCGGTCTGGTCGGGCGATATCGACAGCACCTTCGCGGCCCTGCAAGCCCAGGTGCGCTCAGGTCTGAACATGGCCCTCAGCGGTATCCCCTGGTGGACCACCGACATCGGCGGCTTCTACGGCGGGGACATCCA
>DASZXF010000801.1:0-12966 GCA_035546055.1 Ktedonobacteraceae bacterium | reverse complement strand
GGTGAACGGTTACAATACCAGGGCATACACCGATCCAGAAGCGTGTGTATTTCTTTTCCTTACGGATGCTTCTCCGCTAAGTTGCAAGTATAGCACAGTGCTCCCCAGGACGCAACAAAAATGAGAAGAAAGCATGATGCCTACCCCACCCAATAAGAAAGACCAGACTATATGAAATCAGCGCTAACTGCTAGCAAGAGCTGCTTATAAACGCGACAATAAAGAGGGGAGCAAGCTGTGTTATAATCTGGCAAGCAAAGGTTAAAACCTTCCTGGGGAAGAGAAAACGCATCCGTTTGTGGATAGGATGCGCTGTCCTTTTGAGAAAACGTGTATAAAAGAAGGAGAGAGTTGGGGTCAATCGCTGAGATGCTAGAAAGCTGTTATTGCTTGCATTCCATCTTCCGCCGCTTTCAGTTCGCCCATCATAAACTCTATAAAGCACAGCGAGGCCAGGCGTCGGATAAGCTTTATCCGCCAGGGAAGCCTGCGAGGCTGACGAGCAGAGCAGGTTTCGCGCGCTTGCTGGCCCTCCTCTGCCTGTGTATGCTGATCCTGGGCGCGTGTGGAGACGCGACCAGCGGCTCTCCGGCGGCGAGCCGGCTGTCGACGGGACAATCCTCGGATCTGACCTACGTGGCTATCGGGGCTTCGGATACCTTTGGCATTGGCACCCATGATCCCTATACGCAAAACTGGCCAGATGACCTGGTTGTGCTGCTGAAACGGCCTGTGCATTTAATTAATCTGGGCATTCCCGGCATTACGTTACACGACGCGCTGAACAGCGAATTGCCCATTGCGCTCGATTCCCATCCAACGCTGGTGACGGTCTGGCTGGCGGTCAACGACCTGGCGGCGCATGTGCCGGTAAGTAGCTATCAACACGATCTGCAGACGCTGCTCAAGCGTTTACGCGCGGCGCTGCCTCGGGCGCGCATCGCGGTGGCCAATGTGCCTGACCTGAGTATGACGATACTACCACTGACCTATCAGGCCGGCCCGGCGGCTCTGAAACAGCAGAGCGCACTGTATAACGCGGCCATAGCCAGCGCGGTGTCCAGCTCTCACGCGACGCTGGTGGACCTCTCAGGGCAGGGCTATAATCTGCGCGCGCATCCTGAATACCTCAGTGATGATGGACTGCATCCCAGCGATATCGGCTATCTCAAGCTGGCTCAGTTGTTCTACCAGGCGTTGCGCACTAGCTAGATTCGGGGCAAGAGCATGACCAACTTCTTCGGCATTCCGATTGATACTCTGACCAGGGTCTTGCTGATTATGACGCTGGTGATTCTGGCAGGCGTGCTGCTGCTGGCTGTGTGCAATCTGATCTTTTTTAAGATCGGCACGCGCAATCTCCTGCGCAGACGCGGCCAGATGCTGCTGATTGTTTTTGCCCTCATGCTCTCTACGACGCTGCTGACCAGTGTGCTGGCGACTGGCAATGTGATTACGGCGACGGTGCAAACGGTGGCTGTGACCAACCTGGGCAATGTCGATGAGACGGTCGAGGGAGGTCATGGCGCGCTTGGGCAGTTCGATCAACGAATCTATTACTATCTGCGCCAGCACACGCGCGAGAACCCCGATATCAAGGCCATGGCCGCCGCGCTGGTTGAGCACGATCTTCTGCTGGCCGATGTGACCTCTCGCCAGGTGCGCTCACAGGTTTCGGGCATGGGTCTGATCGCGGGCAGCGAAGCGAACTTTGGCGGCTTCCTCGATGATACCGCGCCTGATGTTCAACATACGATTGCGCAGTTGAAAGACAATGAGGTCTTTCTTAATCATACCCTGGCCCAGCTCATCAACGCACACGCCGGGGATACTCTCTATCTCTATTCACAGCGCTGGCCGGGACAGCGCTATGCCATGCATGTGCAGGCCATTGTACAGGATGGCGGATTGGTCGGGCAGTTGCCGTTTATCATCAGCGAGGTTGGAACGTTCCGCGCGATTGAACACATGGATGACGAGCTGAATTATATCTATGTGGAGAACAACCATGGCGTCAGTTCCGCTCAGGTGGCCAGGGAACTGGGACGCTGGATACCTCACAAGACAGTTCATGTGATCCAGATTAAGCAACAGGGCATCCAGGCTTCTCAATCGGCGAATGATATCTTTTCGCGCATCTTCGCGCTCTTTACCCTGTTCGCGCTGGCGATTGGCCTGTTGCTGATCTTTCTGATCTTTGTCCTGCTGGCGGCTGAGAGACGCGCGGAGATGGGAATGGCCCGCGCTATCGGGGTGCAGCGGCGCCACCTTGTCCTGATGTACCTCTTCGAGGGGACGGTTTACGATCTGATCGCTTCGTTTATCGGCCTGCTGATCGGCATCGGCGCGGGGGCGGGACTGGTTTCGCTGCTGACGCCCATTCTCGCGCGTTTTAACTTTCCCCTCAAGCTGAACCTCCAGCCAGGAAGCTTACTGCTGGCCTATTGCCTGGGCGTGATTTTCACCTTTGCCTCGGTGACTATCTCGGCCTGGCTGGTGAGCCGTATGACGGTGGTGGATGCGCTGCGCAATCTGCCGGAGACGGAGCGCACGCCGCTGACTCTGCGCGAACTTTGCCTGGCTCTGTGGCATATGTTCGCGCGCGCGCGTCTGACGCGCCGGGTGCGCCGCCTGCTGCTGGAACAACTGCCAGAGGTGGTCATCGGCTTTACGGCTCTGCTGGCGCGTACCGGCCTGCTGCCGCTCCTGGCTGGCCTGCTGCTGGTGCGCTGGGGTCTGACGCGTTTGCAGATTACGCCCTTCTCGCTGGGTCTTTCGCTGCTGGTGATTGGTGTAAGTCTGCTGCTGAAAACGCTGGTGGACTGGCTGTTCAGGCTGATCGGCAAGGAGCATTGGAAAAAGCAGACGCGGCGCCTTTGCGCGGCGCTGACTGGCCTGACCATTATGGCTTACTGGGCGCTGCCTTTTGATATCCTGGCTTTTCTGGGTCTGCCGCGTTTCCAGGGAGGGATTGAGGTCTTCTTTGTGGCGGGAGCCATGATGGTTTTCGGCGCCATCTGGGCCTTTATGGCCAACGCGGATCTGCTGGCGCGTCCCTGGCTGGCGCTCAGCGCGCTCAAGCCCGGCCCTGGTATGCTGGCCCGCCTGGCCTCTTCTTACCCGCTGCACCATCGCTTTCGCACCGGCCTGGGGGTGACGATGTTCAGCCTGGTTGTCTTTGCGATGACGGTCATGGCTGTGATTACCAATGCCATGCAAAATACGTATACCAATATCGATTTACAGACCGGCGGCTATGATATTCAAGCAGTGGCATATTTTAAAAATATCGATAACCTGCCCGGCGCGCTCACCAGTCATGGCTTGCAGCCGCAGGATTTCTCAGCCATTGGCTCCAGTATTACCACTGAAGTTGGCGTGATTCAACCGAACGCGGCCAATCCCTCCTGGCGGCTCTACCCGGCCCGGGTAATCAGCGGCAGTCTGTTGCAGGGCCAGGGTCTGCACCTGCTGGCCAGGGCGCAGGGCTTTAACAGCGATAGCGCGATCTGGCAGGCGCTCCAGGCACATCCAGATTATGCGCTCATTGACAGCAACGCGCTGCCCTATGGTCCGAACGGTCCGGGCAGTTCAGCCGTCTATGATCCCAATGCGCCGGGAGCGGCGACGGCAGGCGTGCTCACTTCTCCGCCGGGATTGGACCCCTACTACGCGTTTACCCTCAGCGGCGTGGCCCAGGGCGATACGACTTTCGCGCCCACCTCCATCTGGACGCTGGCCCTCCAGAATACGGGTACGCAAAACGTGGTGGCAGGCGCGAATGGGGGAGGCGCGCTCAGCGCCGCCGACTTTAACGGCGTCAGGGCGCATAAGTTCACTATTATTGGCGTGGTGGATAACAGCGATAACGCGCATTTCGGCCTCTATTTCTCACACGCGGCTTTTCCGCAATTAAAGGTTGATCCCGCCATACCGAACCAGCAGACCTATTATCTGAAAGCCGCGCCGGGGCGGGACTAACGCGCGCTGGCTCTGCAACTCGGCTCAGCGTTTCTGGACAACGGTCTGGAAACCACGGTGCTGGAAGACGAAATCTGGTCGGCGCGCGGCCCGCGTATCCTGCTCAGCGATGTCCTGCTGGGCGTGGTCGGACTGACCCTCCTGCTGGGCGTGGCAGCCCTGGCAATTACAGGTACGCGCGCGGTCATCGAGCGCCGCCAGCAGATCGGGATGCTGCGCGCACTGGGCTGCAAGCGCCGGCTGATTCAAGGCGCCTTCCTCTGCGAGTCGTTTTTTATCGGCCTCATCGGCAGTCTGAGCGGCGTCAGTCTGGGACTGGTCCTGGCTCACAACATCTTCGCGGTCAATTTCTTCGAGCAATTTCACACCGGCCTGACCTTTAGCATTCCCTGGTCAGAGCTGGGACTGATCGTTGGTGTCGCCCTGCTGGCCTCGCTGCTGGCCGCTTTGCTCCCCGCCTGGCAGGCTGGCCGCGTCACCCCTACAGAGGCGCTGCGCTACTGAACATGCCAGGCCGAAAGATCAGCCATTTTCGGACATCTGGTAAACGACGCGAAAAATTCATCGGCAAATGGCTTCCTCTTCCGTCCAAAATCACCTATAATCTGGCGTAAGAAGCCACGGGCTGTGGAAAGATGGGGATGGGGACGAGGATGCGGCGGCACACACAACTACATAAGATTCGGCTGGTGGCCGGCGATCTTTCTCTGCCCTCGCGCTGGAGTCTGCCTATCATCGAACCCAGCCGCCTGCCATCGCGCTTTCCCCTGCCTCACGCACCCGTCTATCCCCGCATTCCGCGCAAAATTCACCTGCTTCCTCTCTCACCAGAGGATAACACCGCTCGCTTGTTGAAGGGCAGAGTATAGTGTAATTAAGAGTACATATATTTCTCTCTTTCTTTGTTGGTTGCTGGCATATGTAAAAAGAGGGATTGGCACTTGATACATATCATGATTGCGGATGACCACCTGCTCTTCCGGCAGGTGGTGCGCGAGATCATCGACAAGGAAGCGGATCTGGAAGTCGTCGCGGAGGCGGGCAATGGACAGGAAGCGATCCTGCGCGCTGCGGAAACCCGGCCAGATGTGGTATTGTTAGATTTAATGATGCCGCTCTGCGACGGTTTCCAGGCCACCGAGGAGATTCTGGCCTGCTCACCACACTCGCGCGTGGTCATCTTTTCCGCTTCGGGCGAGGAGCAGCATGTGCTGCACGCCCTGCAATGCGGGGCCATCGGCTATGTCACCAAAGATAGTAACGCGCCCGGTCTGCTCCACGCCATTCGCCGGGCCGCGCAGGATGAACTGTACATGCCCGCGCCTCTGGCCGGCGGATTACTGGCGCTGCTGCGCACCCTGAAACTGGAGTACAGGAACACTGGCGAGGCGCGGCGGACTTCGCTCCGCTCCTTACCGGCAGTTCCAGGACGCAAAAAAAAGAGCAAACGCCACCTGCCACTGACCGGGCGCGAATATGAGGTGCTCAATCTGATTCGCCAGGGACAGCGCAACCGGGAAATCGCCCGCGAACTGCGCATCGCCGAGTCCACTGTCCATAAGCATGTGCAAAACATTTTCGAGAAACTTGACGCGCGCAATCGTACAGAGGCACTGTTCCTGGTGCAATAATGCAGAAGATGGCGCGGCTCGTCGTCGCCATGCACATTCGATCTGGCCATCTCGCACATGTTATACTATGCGTACTGAAAAAATGCCCGGGAAAGCACGCGACATCTGCAATAAGGGAGCATATATCCCTTTACTTGTGGATACGGATAGACTATGCAAAAAGAACAATTGATCATTCAGGCCAGAGGCGTCAAGAAGATTTATCGCAATGGCCGCCTGCGCGTGGAAGCCTTGCGTGATATCTCGATGACGGTGGCACGCGGCGAGATGGTAGCGATTATGGGACCAAGCGGCTGCGGCAAAACCACGCTGCTGAATTGCCTGGCCGGTCTGGACACGATAGATGAAGGCGAAATCGTGATTCAGGGCGATAATTTACGCGATTTAACCGACAACGAACGCACGAGCTATCGCGCGCGCCACATGGGTTTCATCTTTCAGGATTTCAATCTCCTGCCCATGCTCAGCGCAGTGGAGAATGTAGAACTGCCCATGCTGGTCGCGAAAGTGCCCACGCGCAAGGCTCGCCTGCACGCGCTGGACCTCCTGGCTCAGGTGGGCCTGGCTGAACGCGCGCGCCATCGCCCGGCGGAACTCTCTGGCGGCCAGCGCCAGCGGGTCGCCATCGCCCGCGCCCTGACCAATGAGCCGGCCATCGTCTGGGCAGACGAACCAACCGGCAATCTCGACAGCGAGGCCGCGCACGAAATCATGGATCTGTTACTGAGCTTTAATCAGAACATGCAGCAAACCCTGGTGCTCGTCACCCACGCGCCGGAAATCGGTCAACTGGCCCATCGCACCATCCATATGCGCGATGGCAAAATTATGCACGAGAGCACAAAACAGCCATCCCGCTAAATGGCACGATCACATATCGGGAGCATAAAACAGCCATCTCGCATGATAAGAGGAGGAGGAGCGGGCTGCTCGTACAACCTGCTCCTCCTGCGCTATCAATGGCTAATGGGCCAGTTCATAGCCTTTGGAGGGACTATGCACCAGGTCGCGCACCACGTCTTTGATGTGCGATGAGGTCAGGCCATAGAGTTCTTTGAGGATGGAAGGGGCGCCGTGTTCAATCGGGCGATCAGGGAAGCCGATCAGGCGAGTCTCGATGGTATTGAGAGCATGGGCCTCCAGCAGTTCCAGGACAGCGCTGCCAAAGCCGCCCGCGATGCCGTGGTCCTCGATGGTGACCAGGCGCTTCGTTCCTCTGGCCAGGCGCAGAATCAGTTCTTCGTCGAGCGGCTTGGCCCAGCGCGCGTTGACCACCGCGACATGAATACCCTCTTCCGCCAGCTCGCGGGCAGCTTTTTCGGCCTGCTCGACAGGCGAACCGTAGGCCAGCAGCACACAGTCCTGCTGCTCCGCCAGTTCCACGCTGGCGGGACTGAGCAGTTCAGCCTTGCCAACCTCCAGTTGACGCAGCTCACCCTCCAGGGGCACGCCCAGCGCCTTGCCACGCGGATAGCGCAGACTGACAGGACCATCCATAGAGATGGCGGTGTAGAGCATGTGACGCAGTTCGTTCTCGTCTTTAGGCGCCATGACTTTCATATTGGGCAAAATGCGCATGAAGGCGATATCAAACAGGCCATGCTGCGTTGGACCATCCTCGCCCACCACGCCCGCGCGGTCCATGGCAAAGACCACGTGCAGATTTTGCACACATACATCATGAAAAACCTGATCGAAGGCGCGCTGCATAAAGGTCGAATAGATGGCCGCGACCGGCTTCAGGCCAGCCGTCGCTATACCAGCCGCGAAGGTGATGGCGTGCTGTTCCGCGATTCCGACATCGAAATAGCGCTCCGGGAAACGCTGATGCATTTTCTTCAGACCTGTGCCCTCGGCCATGGCGGCGGTAATGCCCACCACCGAGGTGTCCTTTTCGGCAATCTCGACCAGGGTGTTGGCGAAGACTTCGGTATAGCTGGGCGGATCGCCGGCATTCTTCTTGATCTCGCCGGTAGTGTAATCGAAGGCGCCGGGACCATGCCACTTGGTCGAATCCTTCTCGGCCACTTCCCATCCCTTGCCCTTTTTGGTTACAACCTGGACAATCACTGGACCGTCAATATGCTTAATATTCTCAAATACATCCACCATCAGGGGCACATCATGGCCGTCAAAAGGACCGAAAAACTTGATGCCCAGCTCCTCAAAAATCATACCGCTCTTGCTATGCATGACAAAATTTTTGAAGCTCATTTCCGCGCGGCCAGCGGCCTCACGCGCGGCCTCGCCCACCACCGGCAGACGCTCAATCGATCCCTTGGCCATCTCACGCAACAGGCGATAGCTGCGCGAGGTCTCCACATGGCGCACCTTGCCCAGGTAATGATGCAGAGCGCCGACGTTATCAGAAATCGATTTGTCATTGTCGTTCAGCACAATGATCAGATTTTTCTTCATGCTGCCCGCGTTATTGATGGCCTCCAGCGCCATGCCACCGCCCAGCGCGCCATCGCCAATAATCGCCACCACCTTGAAATGCTGCCCCTGCAAATCGCGCGCGACGGCCATACCCAGGGCGGCTGAGATAGACGTACTGGCATGGCTGGCGCCAAAAGTATCGTAAGGACTCTCATCGCGCCGGAGATAGCCGGAAAGACCGCCAAACTGGCGAATAGTATGAAATCTCTCACGTCTACCAGTCAGCAATTTATGAACATACGCCTGGTGCCCGATATCCCACACCAGCAGATCACGCGGCGTATCAAATGCATAGTGCAGAGCCATTGTCAGCTCTACCACGCCCAGATTGGGAGCCAGATGCCCACCATGTACCGCCACCTTTTCGATAATTTCCCGCCGAATCTCCTCGGCCAGTTGCCGCATTTGCGCAAATGTCAGCGCACGCAATTGTTCAGGGCCATCGATAGTATCGAGAATCCTCGCCAATGATTTCCTCCAGTTTGTTGAGCATCCCCTCAGAGAGGTGCTACACACCTTATCCGCTTCGCCAGAGTCGCTGTCTCCACATCTCGCTGGCTGAAAACCCCTCCAGGCAGCCTGCAGGCGCGACCATGAGCGTCGATGCCCAGGAATGGAGCCTCCTGATAGACATGAAGCAAAGCTATCAAATACAGAGGGTCTTTCAATATGTTCTGCATGTATTATAGGAGCGTTTGATACATGTGCCAATACCCCGACAAAAAAAATTCATGCACTTGAGGGGTTGACAGACTCTCGAACGGCCTGGCAAGCGGCTTCATACCGTTTGAGAGCGCCTTGACAGAGCGTAACTTTCTTCTTATGATACCTCCGAGGTACCGTCCCTGTCGGCTCTCTAAGAGCAAGATGGGCGACTTTTCACCGTTTTGCCAGCCTTTTCGCGGACAGCAGCGCACATGCGCCGCGCAGCGTGCATCACCTGGCGCTCGGCTGGCCGAACGCTCCGGGCAGACGTGCCTTTCTTGTGGCAAAACTGCAATGGCTGATACTGTAGCGATGTATACGGCCCGGTCTGTGGCCGATGGAAAAAGGTGGAGTTATGACAAGGAAAGACAGCGAGAAAGACGCAGAGCGACCACATTACTACTCTCAATTCTGGCTGGATATCGCAGCGGGACGCAGGGTGATTGGTGGTCCAAAACCAGAGGAGGCCGAGGCCGGCGAGGCTGAAGCTCCTGAACCGGCCCCGGCTCGCAAGGCCGGGCGCTCTTCTGAACCGGCCAGGGAGACGCGCGCGAGCGTTATGGCGGAACCGGAGGTTGAGGAAGAAGAGTTTGAGCAGGAGGCTGCCGTCGAAGAGGGCGAGATCCCTAATATTGTCTTCGATGAGGATGGAGAGGCGGAAGACGAAGAGGCAGAGGAAGACTATAACGACGAAGAGGATTTCTTTGAAGATGAGGAGGAGGAAGAGGACGAGGAGGAAGGCTGGGGCCGGCGTGGCTCGCGTAAAAAAGCCAAACCAATCCGTCCGACCAAGCCTGTCAAGAAATCTAAACGAGATACCCGGCGCAATTTCTAAGCGCGCCCACGTTCCTTTGCCTGGCACGAAGGCCACAGGCAAGAGTAGCAAAATGGAGGGCTCTTTCTCCAGCGCTCAGCTTAAAACATCAGGGATGATGAACACATTCCCAGAAAGACAGGCGTTCTCTCTCAAGGGCGAGAAAGAACGCTTGTCTCGTATGCCTCGATATGTATCTCTACGCTCAGGGATAAATACCGCGTACCTGGGTGGCTTCCGCGACACGCGCGATGGCCAGCATGCTGGCAGCCAGGCGCAGATCACAGGCATAGCGCTCCGCGATGTCCGCCACGGCGTCAAAGGCGCGATTCATAATCACTTCGAGTCGCTGCGTGATCTCCTCGACTCCCCAGAAAAAGCTTTGCAGATCCTGCACCCACTCGAAATAGCTCACCGTGACCCCGCCTGCGTTGGCCAGAATGTCGGGCACAACCTCGATGCCGCGCGCGAATAGTTGCTTGTCCGCGCCCGGACTGGTTGGACCGTTGGCGGCTTCGGCGATCAGGCGCGCCTGCACACGCGCGGCGTTCTGAGCGGTGATTACGCCTTCGGTGGCGGCGGGAATGAGAATATCACAGGGCACCTCCAGCACTTCCTGGACGCCGATTTTTTCTGCCTGGGGAAACGCTGTGACGCTGCCTTTCTCCTGCTTGTGACGCAGGACCAGCGCGGGATCAAGTCCGGCATTGTTGTAAATGCCTCCACCGGTATCGCCGACCGCGACGATTTTGCAGCCTTCGTTATGGAAGAGGCGCGCGGCAATCGCGCCGGCGTTGCCATACCCCTGAATGCTGACCCGCGCCCCTTTGAGGGAGAGTCCGATGCGCCGGGCGGCCCGGCGCGTGACAAAGAGCACACCGGTGGCGGTGGCGTCGTTGCGCCCTTCGCTGCCACCAATGGAAAGCGGCTTGCCCGTGACTACGGCAGGAATAGAGTAGCCGCCGTGCATAGAATAGGTGTCCATAATCCAGGCCATGACCTGCGAATTGGTGTTGACATCGGGCGCGGGAATGTCGCTGTGCGGCCCGATGACGAGGGAAATCTCGGTGGCAAAGCGCCGCGTCAGGCGCTCCAGTTCGCTGGCGCTCATGCTTTTAGGATCGCAGATGACGCCGCCCTTGGCACCACCGAAGGGAATACCCACTACAGCACATTTCCAGGTCATCCACATGGCCAGCGCCTTTACTTCGTCCAGGGTGACTTCCGGGCTGTAGCGAATGCCACCCTTGGCCGGTCCACGGTTGACGTTGTGCTGAACGCGATAGCCGGTGAAGGTCTTGATGCGCCCGTTGTCCAGGCGCACAGGAAAATTGACCGCCAGCTCGCGCTTGGGCTGGCGGAGAATTTCACGCATATCCTCAGAGAGATTGAGTTTATCAGCCGCTTCCTCAAATTGTTGGATCGCCATGTGATACGGATTCAGGGTGTTGTTTTCCGCGTGCATCATTGCACGCCTCCTTTCTGTAGAGAAACGACAGGCGCTTTCCGGTGACACTACCAGAAGCGAGGAAACTTCTATCCCTTATCTATTTCGACAGCAAGCAGACAATTCCAAAGAGGCAAGAAGATGGTTCTGTTTTGTTACGACACAGCCCCCTCGTCTAATTTGGCAATCAGCAAGGTGCGCACCATGTCGGCGCGGGCCTGACCGCGCGTCTGCTTCATGACCTGGCCGATGAGGGCTTGCGCGGCGTTGACCTTGCCGCCGCGATAATCAGCGGCAATCTTGGGATTATTGGCAATCACAGTGGCAATAATCTCTTCCAGCGCGGAGGTATCGCTGATGGGCGGCGCGAAGCCTTTCTCCTTGACAATTTCCTCCGGCATCTTGCCCGACGCGAAGGCCTCTTCAAGCACTTCTTTGGACTGCTTACCGGTAATCCGATCATTTTCTAGCAAATCAAGCAAATTGGCGACGGCGGCGGGCGAAAGCGGACTTTCCTGCGCGGACAGCGAACTGGCTTTCAGCAGACGCGCCACGTCGTTGAGGATGAGATTGCTGGCGGCCCTGGTGCGCGCCTTGCGCTCTTTGCCCTCAGAGACGGCCAGCACCTGCTCGAAGTAGTCTCCCAGGGCTTTGTCTTCGGTCAGCACGTTGGCATCCTGCGCCGAGAGGCCGTAGCTCATGTAGCGCTGACGGCGCGCGTCGGGCAATTCCGGCAGTTGAGCCTGCAATTCATCGACCCAGACCCGGCTGATGACCAGCGGCGGCAGGTCGGGTTCGGGGAAGTAGCGGTAATCATGCGCCTCTTCTTTGCTGCGCTGCGAGACAGTCACGCCCCTGGTCTCAACCCAGCCGCGCGTCTCCTGGTGAATGGTGCCGCCGTTGCGCAGCACGGACATCTGCCGCTGTGCTTCATACGCCAGGGCACGCTCAACCGCGCGGAAGCTGTTCATATTCTTGATTTCGGTCTTCACACCCAGAGCTTGCTGACCACGCGGGCGCACCGAGATATTCGCGTCACAGCGCAAACTGCCCTCTTCCATGCGCCCGGAAGAAACCCCCAGGTAGACCAGAATCTCGCGCAACTTTTGCATGTAGAGCCGCGCTTCTTCAGGATCGCGCATATCCGGCTCGCTGACGATCTCCATCAGCGGCGTCCCGGAGCGATTGATATCCACCAGGCTATAGCCATCATGGTGCAGCAGGCGCGCGGTATCCTCTTCCAGGTGGACGCGCGTAATGCCGATCTTTTTGTTCTGCCCGTTATGCTCAATCGTCAGGTATCCATTGCTGCTGAGGGGAATATCGTATTGCGAGATCTGATAGCCCTTCATCAGGTCAGGGTAAGGATAGTTTTTACGGTCAAATTTCGAGTATTCTGGAATGGAACAATGCAGGGCCAGGGCGGTCATAATGGTATACGCCACTGCCTGGCGGTTGATGACCGGCAGCACACCGGGCATACCCATGCACACCGGGCAGACGTGCGTATTCGGCTGTGCGCTGGCATAATCGGTGCTGCAAGAACAGAACATCTTACTGCGCGTCAACAATTGAGAATGCACTTCAAGGCCAATCACAACCTCGAAATCCGTGTCAACGAGGGTCTCTGTAGTCATTCTTCCTACCTCATCTATCATTAATGGGATGTTTATTCTCTCCAGTATGCTGGTAGTTAGTCTAGCTGTTTCCAGGGCGTTCGTCAATGGGAAAGCGTCACCAGTGAGGTTCATATTTTTGCCAGAAGGGGCGAGAACACGCCTGAGGTCACGCGCTGGCGCGTCCACCGTTCACCAAAACCTGATACACCCTGGAGAAAAGGTGCAACTGTTGTCCAAAACTGCCAGCTATGCTATACTATTGCATAACCAAGAGTGACAACGAATGACGTGGCAATGGCTGGAGGCGCGTCATGACGTTTCCTTTTCGAG
>DASZXF010000800.1:0-6679 GCA_035546055.1 Ktedonobacteraceae bacterium | reverse complement strand
CATCTGGGCAGGGCTGCCGCCCTCTGCACTCCCGCTTTGCTGGCAAAAAGGGGGGCTTCATCTGGGCAGGGAGCTGTCTTTTTATGGAAAAGTCCTGGCACGAGAGCACTGGAGGAAATAGATCCATGGGTTTACACAGCGAGCAGCCCGCGACGTTGCGGGCTGATGGTTTTGTCTATCAAGGGGAGGCGACACGCCATGTGGCGTTACCGCTGGGCGGACTGGGAACCGGTCAGATTGCCCTGGGGGGCGATGGCGGTTTGCGCCAGTGGCAGATGATGAATCAGGTCAACCACCTGGCTTTTCTGCCTGCCAGCTTTTTCGCGCTGCGCGTCACCAGTCCTGAGCCGCCCATCGAGGTTGTGCGCATTTTACAGGGGCGCGCCGGCCTGGAGCGTCCTGGCGGCCAGACGCCCCTGGTCAACGATGATGTGATCCCCGCCGAGCAGTTGCAACTCCTGCGCGAGATTGGTGGCGTCGAGCAGACGACCTTTACGGGTTCTTATCCATTCGCCAGGCTTGTCTACGAGGATGAGCAACTCCCGGTTGAGGTGCAGATGGAGGCCTTCTCGCCTTTTGTGCCCCTGGATGCCGCAGCCAGCGGCCTGCCGGCCATCTATTTTACTTTTACTATTCGCAATCGCACACCGTATTTCCTCCAGGGATCACTGGGCGCGGCCTTGCAGAACGCGCTTGGCTGGGATGGCATCACCCCGATCAACGGCAATTGCTGTCCTCTCTATGGCGGCAATGTCAATCGCGTGCGTCAGACGCCGGCATATAGCGCGCTGGTCATGGAGAATGTCAGCCTGCCCGACGATCATCCCGGCATGGGACAGATGGTACTGGCCACGACCTCGCCACACGCCCGTATCTATGAGCGCTGGACCGATGCGCGCCAGTTTGTGCATTTTATGGCGGATCTCAATCCGAGCAATCACCTGCCAGCCTCCATGTACTATCGTCAACGCGGCAATAAAGCTACTCCCGGCGTGCCCGCCGGCCCCAGTCCCACGGGCCAGACCTGGAACGGGGGTTTGCTCGTTCCCTTCTGGCTGCACGAGGGAGAGAGCACAACGGTCAGCTTTCTCATTAGCTGGCATTTTCCTAATCGTTATGTCAATTTCGATCAGTTTGGTCTGCCGCGCGATTACGGTAAGAGCCGTTTCTGGCTGGGCAACGAGTACAGCGGACGCTTTACTGACGCGGTTGAGGTTGTCGAATACTGTCTGGCGGAGCGGGAGAAGCTGGAGACGACCTCGCGGGCGTGGAGCGCGGGCATTTTTCAGAGTACGCTGCCGGACTGGTTGCGGGAGATGCTGGCCGCGCAGGGCGCGCAGATTCGCAGTCCCACGACCTTCAGAACGGAGGACGGCAAACTCTTTGGCTTTGAGGGCGCGCTTGGCGCTTCGACCTATATGTGGAACAGCACCATCGGCGGTTCCTGTCCGCTCAATTGCACGCATGTCTGGAATTATGAGATGGCGCTGTCTCGTCTGTTCCCGCAACTCGAACGCAGCATGCGCGAAACCGATCTCCAGCATGTCCAGGCGCCGGAGGGCTATATTCCGCATCGCACAGTCCTGCCGCTCTATCTGCCACAATTCTGGAACGAGCCGATCTTTGGTCCCGAAAACCCGGCGCTCGATGGCATGCTTGGCACCGTTCTGAAGGTGTATCGCGAGGTACGCCAGGGCGGAGGACTCGCCTGGCTTGCGCCACTCTGGCCGCGCGTTAAACGCCTGGTGGAATACATCATCGCACACTGGGACGCGGAACGCGATGGTGTGCTGGAAGGCGAGCAGCCAAATACCTATGATATTGCCTTCTTTGGACCAAATATCTACATCGGCGGCCTCTGGCTGGCGGCTCTGCGCGCCGCCGAAGAGATGGCAAAGCTCCAGCATGAGCCGGCCTTTGCCGATGAATTGCGCCAGTTGTTCCAGCGTGGAAGCGCGCGTTACGACGAGTTGCTCTGGAACGGCGAATATTATATCCAGTTGCTTGCCCCCACGCAGTCCCTCAAAGATCAGTTTGGCCAGGGCTGCCTGGCCGATCAATTGTTCGGCCAGTGGTGGGCGCACTTATTGGAACTGGGCTACATTCTGCCAGCGGAGCATGTCAAAACGACTCTGCGCTCGCTTGTGCGGTATAACTTCCGCAGCAATTTCAGGGACTTCAAGCATCAGCAGCGGATATTTGCCGACCAGGATGATGCTGGCCTGGTTCTGTGTACCTGGCCGCATGGTGGTCGTCCAGAACATCCCATGGCCTACTGCGATGAAGTCTGGACGGGCATCGAGTACCAGGTCGGCGCGCACTGTCTGATGGAAGGCATGCTCGAAGAAGGTATGAGGATCATCGCCGCGCTGCGCAAGCGTTACAATGGCACGCGGCGCAATCCCTACAACGAGATCGAGTGCGGCGACCATTACGCGCGGGCCATGGCCGGCTGGTCAGTGCTCGAAGCCATCAGCGGCTTCCATTTCAACGCCCTGGACGACGCGCTGACCTTCGCCCCCGTCACCACAGGCGAGGAGTTTCGCGCGCCTTTCCTCACCGCCCACGGCTGGGGCAGCTACACCCAGCAAACAGGCCACATCTGTAGCCTGGCGTGTAGCTATGGAGAAATGCGTATCCGGCATCTCACCCTGCCCGCGTTTGCCGCCGCGCCCCTCATGGTCCGCCAGGGAGAGAAAATCCCGCGCTCCACCCAGGAAGAGGTCGCTGGCAAAATCCTGCTCAGCTTTGAGCCGCCAGTCATCCTGCAGGCAGGAGACACGCTCACCATCACAGGAAAGGTTTGAAGAGGAGTCCCGGGCAGACGGATGGGACCGGGAAGACGAGCACGCTTGCCTTCCCGGTCCCATCTGTCTGCTCAGGACTCCTCTTCTTATGGCAGGGGGCCGTCGCCGCTAAAGACTTCCAGGCCATCAACATCGGGCAGTTGCGGGAAAGGCGCGTGTGGCTCGCTCTGATACCAGAACGAGGTCGAGGCGATATCATCCTGGAGGGGCAGATAGCGCCGCCCCTGACGCCATCCAAGCGCCTGAATGGTCACACGCAGATCTTCGTCAAAGCGAATCGGGTCCATAATGTGCCAGCGATACATGCCAAAGCGCTGCTGACTGCGATAGAGGCCATCGGGTTTGATAATCTGCGGCAGACCCAGAAAGGCGGTGGAATACGAACCATACTGGCCCTGGGGCTGCTCAAAGTTCCACGCGCCGCCAAAATAGTCCTCGGTACCGGTACCACAGATAGTCGGAAAGTCGGTGTCTCCGTCCAGGTAAAATTTGATCTCGCCTTCCCCCCACCAGCCAGGGCTGTTGGCCTGCCAGGCCAGATAGGTGCCAACATAGTGGCCTTTGCCCCGCACGTTGTCCAGCAGCGTGTGAATCTCTTTGTAGCCCAGCACATTGCTGCGCCGCCATTGCGCGTGAAAATAGGCCGCGTCCTCCGGGATGTCAGTCAGCGTGTAGTCAATCTGGTAATAGAGCACAACCACTTCTTCACCGAGATTCTCAATCGTCAGGCGGGCATGCTGACGAAAAGGCATCTCCCAGTACGAATTGAAGCCACCAGCCGGGTTGACCGCGATAGGCAGCGAACTCACATTGGCGCGTTCGCACCAGCCCTGCGCGAAAAAGTCGCCGTAGGGCGTCTCTATCGAAGGCTGCTCCTCGCCATCCCAGTAGGCCCGCAGAATCAGCCTGCGCCAGTTAGCGGGGAAGGTGGTGAACCAGATATGCTGGATGGCCCCTGGTCCCGCGATCTCGGCCAGCGTCACAGTGCTGTGCGGCGCGATCTCGATGGAAGGCGAGATTTTCCAGCCCTGGCCGAGATCGCGAGCGCACTGCGCGCCCGTCCCCTCGGTCGCCATGCCGCCGCGTCCTTTTTCCCCGCTAAAATTCTCCGCGCTGATGGAACGCGTCTTCGCGTTGGAGAGACGCGAGAGGTTGCCCAGGCCCATGCCCAGGCCGTTAAAGGTAATCTTTGCCAACTATTTCTAACCTTTCAAGCAATGGTTCTGTTATCAGTCATGTCAGATATTCGTCTCATGCTTTTTGAAAAAGGGGCGCCAGGGCCGTGTAGGTTTCCTGGTAGCGTGCATAGCCCGCGTCGTACACCGCTTTGAGGGCGGCGTCTGGCTCGATGGTCATGCCAGGGTGAACCATGGCCTGACCCGCTGCGCGCAGATCGGCGAAGGCGCCGGCCCCCACTGCCGCGCAGATAGCGCTGCCGAGCGCCACCGCGTCGGGTACCGTAGTCAGGCTGATGGGCACGCCCGCGACATCGGCCAGGATGTGCAACCAGAGGGCGCTGCGCGTTCCGCCGCCGCAGGCGACAATCTGATTGGTGGCGACCCCCAGTTCGCTCAACCTGGTGAGGATATGGCGATTTCCGTAAGCCGTAGCCTCGTAGACTGCTCGCAGCAGGTGACCGGGCGTATGCGCTGGCGTCAGCCCCCAGATGGTGCCGCGCGCGCGGGGATCTTTCACCGGCGTGCGGCTGCCCTGCCAGAAGTCGAGGATGGTCAGACCATCGGCTCCGGGCGCGACAGCGGCAGCGGCGGCGTCCGCGACAGCGTAGCGCTCACCGTCCGCTGGCAGCGCCCCTCCCAGGGTGTCGAGCAGCCAGCGCACCGTGCCGCCTGTACTGGCCTGGCCGGCCTCAAGCGTCCACTCGCCTCCCACCACGGCATCCTCGAATGGTCCCCACAGACCGGGATCAATCACCGGATGGGGCGTTTGCACCAGTTGACAGGTCGAGGTGCCGGTGATTAAGGCCAGCGTGCCAGGTGCCAGAACGTTCATGCCGACCATGCCCGCGTGCGCGTCAATGCCGCTCATGGAAACCGCGATGCCGGCGCGCAGCCCCAGTTGTTGCGCGGCCTCAGCCGTGAGCGCACCCGCCGGCTCGCCCATGGCCAGCACCCGGCCAGGTACTTTGCTGGCCAGATCTTCCAGACCAACCGAGCGCAGCAGACGCAGCGGCCAGCCAGCAGGGTTCTCGGCGGTGGCGGTAGCGCGGTAGTGCCACTTGGCCGCCGCGCTATTCAACGGCACTGCCCAGGCGCCCGTCAGACGCCAGGTCAGCCAGCTCATCTGCTCTACCAGATAGGTTTTCCCCTGCCAGAGGGCAGGCTCATGCTGTTGCAACCAGAGCGCCTTGGGCACCGGCCACTCGGCGGGCACATCGCCGCCGCAGTAGCGCAGGACGGGATCGTGCGTCTCCGTCAGTGCTTGAGCCTGGACGGAGGCGCGCAGGTCCATCCACATCAGGCTCTCCGTCAGGGGCGTACCGGCGTGATCGGTGAGCAGGATATCGCAGGGCGCGTCGATGGCCAGACCGATAATCCGGCTCCCGGTGACGCCGCCCGCCTGCAAACAGCCCTGAACCGCCGAGACCAGCGCCTCCCACCAGTCGGCGGGATGCTGCTCAGCCCAGCCAGGACGTGGATAGCGCGTCAAATAGCTCTGATCGGAGAAGCCGAGAGGTTGTCCCTGCAGGTCGAAGAGGCCGGCGCGCACGCCTGCCGTCCCGGCATCAATGCCTATCACCAGATCCCCGCTCATGAAGCCTGTCTCCTTATTTCTCACCATACACGCGAGCTTCGATACCCAGCAATTCGGCGACGGTCCGCAGTTCATTGACCCAATCGCCGTAGACAGCGTGGATGTGATTGCTCGCATAGGTCGCCATAAACTCATCAACCGAGCAGGTAAAGCGAGTAAAGGCATGCGGCCAGGCCAGGTCGGTCTGCTTCATCAGCTCCATATTCTTGTTCGCGTCATACTGCACAAACTCGCCGCGCAGAATAGCCAGCCAGTATTTGCCGTCGCGACGTGTCAGACGCGCGAAGGTCGCCTCACCTGGAGCCGCCAGGTGATGCACGCTCGCCCCGCCCGCCGGGAAGTAAAAGCCTTCGGGATAGAAATGCACCAGGGGCAGATTTTCTTTGGGATCGAACGAGTGGCCGGCAAAGTACGTCGCATGTTCGCCCGAATTGACCAGATCCCAGATGCCCAGATCGGCATGGTAATGGCGCACATCAGCGAACAGCACGGGCGTATGAGCCAGGTATTTGAAAAGCTGCATGGTCAGCGCGGCATCCATATCGGCCTCGGTCGCGCAGACATGTGGCTCGTGCGGCCCGTCCCAATCATAGGGATCGTTGAGAAAGGCCTCGGTCACGTCCATGGTACAGAACTGATTGGTCAGTTCAGGCTGGGCTTTAATGCCGGTGAAATCCAGGCGATATTCCGCGATCATACGCTTCATCGCCTCAGTCGCGCGAATCTGCGTCTTCAGCTTATCGGGCGTAAGCTGCTGGCCATCATAGTGGATATGGCCGATATTCTCTTCCAGCCATGTAAAGGCGGACTCAACCCTGGCCTCCGGTACCTCAGCGGCCAGGCGGACAATCTCGCCCTGATCGATATGCTCAACATCAACCCCAAAGAGCTTGAGCCAGGTCGCGGGATCGGCGGTCGCGGTATACATGCCCATCGGACGCCCACCGAAGAGGCCGAAAGTCTGGCCACGCAGCGCGGAAACGGCGCCAGCGGCGCGCACAAAGCTCTGAATTCTGGCATAGACGGCGCTATCGTCGATATCTCCATAGACGCGGGCATATTGAGTCCCGGCCTGGTTGAGCGCCCCCGCGCTGGCCAGC
>DASZXF010000799.1:0-4730 GCA_035546055.1 Ktedonobacteraceae bacterium | reverse complement strand
CACGCCTATCGTACCCGCGCGCCTGGGCAAAAACGCCGCCGCCTATGGTGCTCTGCGCGCCGCCATGCCTCCACGCGTCTTCTGGGTGTAGCGCTTGCCTTAACGCGGCTGGCTCTCCTGCTTCAGCGCGTCGTCCAGGGGGACCAGGCGTTGCTGGAGGGCGTAGATGGCGGCCTGGGTGCGGTCAGCCAGGTGGAGTTTAGAGAGAATATTGGAGACGTGGGTTTTGACCGTTTGCTCGCCGATGGTCAACTCCTGGGCGATTTCGTGGTTCGAGCGGCCACGGGCGATGCGGGTCAGTACGTCGAGTTCGCGCGGGGTCAGCTCGTTCAGCGGCGATTGTTGCTGACTCTGCATTTCGCGCAAAACGCGTGAGGCGACGGTTGGATGGAGGACGCTTTCGCCCCGCGCGGCGGCGTGGAGCGCGGCGATCAGCTCACGCGGGCGCATATCCTTGAGCAGATAGGAGAGCGCGCCGGCTTTGATGACGTTGAAGATCTGATCGTCCTCGAAGTACGAGGTCAGCACGATAATGCGCGTGGTAGGCGCGAGACGCTTGATTTCGCGTACCGCCGTCACACCGTCGAGTTCGGGCATCAACAGGTCGAGCAGGAGAATATCGGGCAGCAGATCTGCAACGAGCTGGATGGCCTGTTTGCCATTTTCGCCTTCGCCCACTACCTGCATATCCTCCTGCTGTTCCAGTAAAAAGCGCAAACCCTCGCGTACAACGGCGTGGTCATCAACAATCACAATCCTGATCATCGGTTCTCCTCCAGAGGTAAGCATATTGCCAGGGTCGTGCCCTGGTCGGGAGCACTCTCCAGGGCAAATGTGCCGTGCAATTCCTGTATGCGCTCCTGCATCATGCGCAGACCGAGGCCGTGGCGCAGACTCTCCGCATCGGCCTGAAAGCCCCTGCCATTGTCGTGGACGCGGAAAAGCACCTGCTTGTTTTGCCGGGTCAGGGACAGGGTAATCTCTGTCGCGCTGGCGTGGCGAGCCGCGTTGGCCAGAGCCTCCTGGGCGATGCGCAGGATAGCGTGCTCCTGGCCGGCCTCCAGTTCCAGGGGCGTCAGGTCCGTTTTTACCTGGATATCCAGGCGTGTCCTGTAAGCCGTCGCCAGTTCTTGCAAAGCCGCCACCAGGCTGAACTGTTCCAGGCGAGTTGGGCGCAATTCAAGCAGAAGCGCGCGCATTTCGCGAATGGTGCTGTTGGTGGTTTGTTCCAGGATAGCCGCCTGGCGCTGTAAAGGCGAAGCGGCAGGGAGCGCGCTCTGCAAGCCGCCGGCCAGCAGACTCAGCGAGAAGAGATCCTGCGAAATCGCGTCATGCAATTCGCGCGAAATCCGCGAACGTTCGGCCAGGCGCGCATTCTCCTCGGCCAGCGTTTGCTGGCGGGCCACGCTCTCGCCCAATTGCTCAGTCATCCGGTTGAATTGCAGCTCTAGCTGCCCTATTTCATCCTGTCTGCCGACGCTCAGACGCTGCTGATAATCCCCATTTGCCACGGCGGTGGTGGCCTGTGCCAGCATTTTCAGGCGTTTGACCAGGCCGCGCGTGGAGAAAAAGCCGAAGATACCGCCCAGGGGAATCAGCACGATCAGCAAAGCCACCGCGCCTAGCAGTAAAAGCAGCAGCGAGCCGGAAGCGGGCATGGATCTATTTGTGCCTGACGCATGTAACGTGCTGAGAGGTACCTGGACATAGATAGTCCCGACGATCTGCTGATTGCGCCCGGAAATGCTGGCTGTGGCATAAATCATCGTTCCATAGGTATCGGTGAAGCTCCCCTGCCGCTCATCGCCCCGCAAGGCGCGCGCAATCCAGGTGCTCTGCGTGGGTAAGAGTGTGCTGATCTCCTTTCCTGGCGCATACAGCGCGGGATAGGAACTGGAGAGAATCTGCTGAGCGGGTGAAATGAGGAGCGCAAAGGACACTGCTTGATGGGGGTAGAGCCTGGGAAGATAAGGAACTTCTTTGCTTTCCAGATCGTCGATTGCGCTCGCATCGGAGTAATCGTTAGGATCAGAGAGCAATGGTCTGCCAAGAGGATAGGGCAAGAGTTCGCCGGAAGTAAAGTTGCCGGCCTGTTGTCCAATCGAACCGGCATATTGCTGTGCAATCTGCCTGACGGTGAAAAGGTCGTTTGCTCGTAAGGAGGAGGTTTGTGGTGGCGCAGAGAACAGCGGGGAAAGGTAGAGATTGATTGAACTTATGGTAGTCAAAACAAGGATGATCGTCATGGCGACAAGCCCGATAAAAGAGCATGACAGGCGCGGTCGTAAGATAGCCAGGTGTATGCGCCAGCTTTGCGTCGTACCCTGGCGCCTGTTTTTGAGCCAGAAATACAGGCCCATTGCCAGCATGAGAGGGATGATTACAAAGCTGTAAGAGCTTAGCAGAAGAGAGGCAACCAGGATAGAGACGATGGTCAGCCAGATATATGAGAACGTCATACGCCATTGCAGGCTGTTGAAACGCGCTCGCCAGCTTTTGCGTGCTGAACTGCCCTTCCGCGCTTTTACACGCCTGCGTATGTACCAGGCCGCCAGGCCGCCAGCCAGAAGACTGCTTAACGCAGCTAACCATACCATTGCCATAGATGCTTACTCTCACGTTCGGCGTTAGAAAGAGATGGATATCAATGTGCATGTACGAACTTCCAGGAACGAAAGTTGTCGTACTATTCTGGTGAGCCAGCCAGGGCGAATGCTCAAATTCGCCCTGGCTGGTGGGTTAATTCGTCACGTCCCGTCTCATGGTGATTGCGCAGGATGCGCCGATGAATAGCACGAAGTAGACCGCGACGACGACGAGAGCATGGAGATCTGCCTGCGCGGACACGCTCAGGCCGCCCAGCGCGCTGATGCGATTGTGCGCCAGTGTTTGCAGGTTGTCAATGAACAGGTAATCTGGCAGCACTCGCATGAGATCGTGTACAGGTCCACTCGGAAACAGATACATCAGGATACCGCTCAGGTAAGGAGTGAGCGTTTCCAGGACGAACCAGGCCAGAGCGCCACCCAGGGCTGCAGCGGTTGAGCGTCCCAGCGTGCCGAAGAAAAAGGCCAGCACCCCGAAGGCATACCAGGAGAAAACGTCAGTGACCAGGAGCAGGCAGGTATTGCCCAGGTTCGCGCCGAAATTCGCATCATAAAAATGGGCGAAGACGTATGAGTAAGGCTGGCCAGTCACCGGGTAGATCAGCATTCCCACGACGAGGTAGAGCAAGGTTAAGCAGAGGATAAGGCCTGCTATATAGATCAGGCTGGCCAGTGCTTTGCCCAGGAGGCATTGCAGGCGGCTCGGTCCACGCGTAAAGAGCAGACGAATCGTCCCCAGAACGTATTCGTTACCCATGATGGGCGCGAGAAAAAGTAACCCCAGAATGATCAACTGACCATTGCTCAAGATGTTTCCAATGGCCTCAAGCGAGGTTGGAAAGCCAAAAGCGTTGGCATAGTTATGCAGGATGCTTTCTCTGAACGGCGAGGAGGGAAGCTTGCTGGCGTTGAGGGCTCCCCAGGCTTGCACTGCTACAGCCAGCAGCAGCAGCCCCGCGAGGATGAGCAGTGACACGCGCGTATACAATCTGCGCGTCAGCTTGCGCAGTTCCATCCTGATCAGACGCCAGATCGTGCTCAGGAAATCCTTGCGTCCAAGATCCACATTGGCAGCGCGAGCCATGGGCGGAAAAGCCTGTTCGGTGGGTGTCGTGGATGGCATCATATTCCTCTTTTCCTTTATATGCACAGTGTTTTACGCATTGTTTTTGCCGGCCAGAGCTGCCATACCGGATGAGGGCGTTTCTGCGGCCACCAGGTCGATAAAGAAGTCTTCCAGGCTACTTTGCAGGGGACGAATTTCCGCCGGGTAGAGGTGCTGGCTGCCCAGCAGCGCTACCACCTCCGAAGCGCGAGCCGGCGGCGCGCCGATTTCGATCTGCGTATCCTGTGCTTCAACGCTGGTAATCCAATCCAGACCATGAGCTGTGCGCAGGCAAAGCAGCACTGCCTGGGCCTCCGCCTGGGTGTCCATCCTCACCAGCAAACGGGCGCCCTGCTGGAGAAGCTGCTGAACCTCGCCTTGCTTGATCAGGTACCCCTTTTGCAGAATAGCCACGCGATTGCAGACCTGCTGCACCTCGTAGAGTAGATGGCTGGAGAGAACCACCGTCTTGCCCGTCGCGGCCAGGCGCAGAATCATCTGGCGAATTTCATGCACGCCCATCGGGTCGAGGCCATTGGTTGGCTCATCCAGCAAAATCATCTCAGGATCACTGAGCAGCGCCATGCCGATGGCCAGGCGTTGCTTCATGCCCAGCGAATACTTGCTGCACGCCTGCCTGGCCTGGGCGGTCAGGTCAACCAGTTCCAGCACTTCATCGATGCGCTGGCGGGTCTTTTCGCTGCTGCGCATACCCGAAGCCATGGCAAAAACGCGCAGATTTTCCAGCCCGGAGAGATAGCTATAATACACCGGAGCCTCGATAATGCCTCCGATGCGCGGTAGAATATCCGGCAGGTGCGTTGCCTTGTCCAGGCCAAAGATGCGGACACTGCCCGCGCTCGGCCTGAGCAAGCCCAGTAGCATACGAATAGTCGTCGTCTTTCCCGATCCGTTCGGCCCCAGAAAGCCAAAGACATCGCCCTGTTTGATCTCCAGGTTCAGATCACTCACAGCCGCCAGCTTGCCAAAGTTTTTACTTAAACCGCTTGTAGTAAGAA
>DASZXF010000798.1:0-9156 GCA_035546055.1 Ktedonobacteraceae bacterium | reverse complement strand
TATGGTCTGCCCACCGGCGGTTTCGGTTTTCACTATGGCGCGCTGGCCATGGATGTGATGACCATCCCCATGGGTTCAGATGCGCGCCAGTATGATCGCTTCCTCGATTTCATCGTTGATTTTGGCGTCAAGGGCATGTGTATGACGCCTTCGGTGGGTCTCTACGTAGGCAACAAGGCGCGCGAGCGTGGGATCGATTTTCAGCAGACAAAGCTCAAAATTGGCCTCTTTGGCGCTGAGCCGTGGCCCTGGGAGACGCGTTTAAAGCTGGAAGAACTGTTCAATATCACCGCTTACGATGAATTTGGTATGACCGAATTTCTCGGTCCCGGCATGACCTGCGAGTGCGAAGTGCGCGACGGCATGCACGCCTGGGCCGATAGCTTCCTGGTCGAGTGTATCAACCCGGAGACAGGCGAATGGGTTGAAGAGGGACAGGACGGAGAACTGGTCTGGACCTGGCTGGCCGGCGATGGCACCGCGATGATTCGCTATCGCAGCCGTGACCTCTCGCGTCTCTGGTGGGAAGAGCGTTGCGCCTGCGGACGCACCCATCCCAAAATCGGTGCGATCAGGGGACGCAGCGACGACGCGGTTTCGATTCGCGGCCTGATCGTCTTTCCCAGCCAGGTCGAGGCCGCGCTGATCAAATTCCCCGAGACCGGAGCGAATTTCCGTATCATCGTCGATAAACGCAACGGCCTGGACACCTTTGATCTGAAAGTTGAAATCAAAGACGCGGAACTGCTCAAACATGACGAGCAGGTTCAACGTCTCGCGCGGGCCATGGCCGAGTCCGTCAAGACCGTCACCGGCAACTCGCCTAAAGTAGAACTGGTGCCGGAGGACAGTCTGCCGCGTGCCAGCGGAGGAGAGTCCAAGACCGCCAGCGCGCGTGTCGAAGATCGGCGCAAATAGACGGTATGGAGGCTGACAAACAGGTTGGAGCGAGGCGTGTCTGCGCTCCAACCTGTTTGTCAGCCTCCATACCTTATGGTCTAAAAGGGCAACAGGATATGGTGCAGAGCCAGAATAATCTGCACGCTGGCCAGCAGATTGTTCAGCATGTGCAGCGACATACTGGCCCAGGTTGAGCCGGTGCGCCAGCGCACATAGCCCAGGCACAGGCCGATGGCGAAAAGTGGCACAAACGAGCCCAGGTCGGTGTGTGCCACCGCGAAGAGGGCCGAACTGATGACAATGGCCCAGACCGGCGGGAGATCGCGCAGCAGACCGGGCAGGACGAAGCCGCGAAAGAAAATCTCTTCGCAGAACGGCGCAATCACCACCGAGCCGGCCAGAATGGCGTAGGTCGTCAATGGTTCATAAGGAGCGTCCTGGAGTATGACCTGATCGTTGGTATGAAGATTCAGGTGGAGAAAATTGATCACCAGCTCGTAGAGCCAGCCGAAGGCAATGATCAGCACTATCAGGCCAAGTAGCCAGGGCAAAAGGCGCACGAAGGAGAAAGCGCGCAGGCCGAGATTATGCATCAGCGCGCGCGTCCGCGTCAGGCCTTCCTGCAAACTCTCCTGTACCAGCGTCTTATTCGCGTAATAGTAGGGGGCAAGCAAGAAAAAGCCCTCGATCAGGGCTGTGAAAATGATAGTGCCCAGCGCGGTACCAAGATCATCACTAAAAGAGAGCGGCTTATTCGGGCCTGCGCCATTGCCCATCAGACCGATCAGCAGATTGAAGGCGATCCAGGGAATCAGGGTCAGGAGCACGCCGCGAAAGGTAATCTGGACAGTCCAGGGAACCCGGTTCAGCTTCAGCCTCGCCGCGTGTGTGCCCCCCGGCGTCTGCTCATCTATATCGGGGTGTTGTTCAATCAAGTGCGTCTCCAGAATAGTTACAATCCTCTGTCCAGAGCAGGTAAGTCCGCGTGTGCGGCTGACCTGAGAGGACAGAAAGGATCACATATAGACAAGTTGAGAAGATCCAGGCGATCTAGCGAATGGAACCAGAAAAAAGAGCGAATCCAGGCGAAAATCGGGAAGCAATCCCACCTGGAATATGTTATACTACTCGCAACATCATTGTACCGCAAAATAGGTTTCACATCTCAGGAAGGAGTGCTCGTGGCTGGGATAGATATACACCCATCTGAAAATTCAAATTGGCGCAGGCATAAAAACGCCTGTCCCTTTTATCGTGAACGCTGGTTCCCCTGCAACGATGCCTCGCTCGGTGAGCCGATGTATCAGGTCTTTTGTATGCAGAACACACCGCCGACAACCTGGGAAGAGCAGGACCGGTGTATGCATAGTAAAAACGGCTGCTGGCGCCATGCGCAGGCCAAAACCGCCACGGCAGGCAAAGCCTCAGGCTCTTCACGTTCGTCGTCATCTTCCTCTCATTAAAAGAAGATGCCAGCAGCCGAAACCGCTGGCATTCTATTGCGCCCCTGTACTCCGCCGCTCTTTTCAGCATGGGCTGAAACGTGCTCGCGGAATCACAGCGGATATTAGCTTTCGTAGACCCACTGCTGAGTGGCGAGGGTATAGTCAACCAGTTCCTCCGGGCGGAAGAAGAGATTGATCTCCTGGGCAGCGGTCTCCGGGCCGTCGGAACCGTGGATGATATTGAAGCCAATCTCCAGAGCGTAATCACCGCGAATGGTGCCGGGAATGGCCTCGGCGGCGTTGGTGGCGCCCATCGTTGTGCGCACCACGCTGATGGCTTTGGGGCCTTCAACCACACCCACAACCACCGGGCTGGAGGTGATGTGCTTCACCAGACCGGGAAAGAAGGGCTTGCCTCTGTGAACTCCATAGTGACGCTCGGCCAGTTCAGGCGTGATATGGATGAGCTTGAGACCTACCAGCTTCAGGCCGCGCTGCTCCAGGCGAGAGATCACATTTCCAACAAGGCCGCGCTGGACCCCTTCGGGCTTCACAATAATCAGTGTACGTTCCATAATCAGGAAAGAACTCCTATTTTCTAACTTAGTATGCTGCCACCAGATCAGCAAGCTGCTGGCAGGCTTTTTTCATTTCCAGGCGAACCCGCCCCATGTTGCCGATTCCCTTTGTACTGACCACCAGGATGAGTTCGCCGACTTCGGCAAACTGAACGGTGCCTGTTTCTGTTTCAATGATCGCGTGCCGCGCCTCACTGTTGCTGGCCTGGCTTGTAAACTGCGTAATGGAGCCGAAAACAGCAGCGGAGGTGGCGCCAAGCAACTCATCCTCCTCGCTTTGTACTGTTCCAGCCACGATTAACCCATCCTTGCCAATGAGAATGGCGCTGATGATTTCATCGAATTCGGCTAATCGCTGTAGAATACTATCCATAGCGGCTCCTTCGTTTAATTTTTAGCTTTCTTGGCCATGGTAAGCGCTTTGTTGTACGATTCCATGGCCTGGAGATATTCGCCCTTGCGCATGTAGGCATCTCCCAGGACGCGGTAGCCCAGCGAGAAGCGCGGGTTGATTTTCAGCAGGGCGCGCAGGTTGCTGATGACATCCTCCAGCAGTTCGGGCGCGTTGCGAATAATCAGGCGATATTCCTGCATGGCCTCTTCATAAGCGCCGCTGAGCTGATACTGGTAGCCTCGGATCAGGCGTTCGTGGTTGCTCAGGTTGCCGTCGTCGACGTGCGTCTCAAGCGGTCTGCTGACATTGCTCCGGCCTTTGCCATTGGGGCGATCCTGGCGCGCGTCTCCCGGTTTCATGGGTTGTAGCGTGATCGCCGGGCGCTTCATAGTGGTCTCCAGGTCGCTATCCAGCAGGGCATCTGAGCGATAGGTGGGAGTCAGACCCGGATTGGCTTCTGGCGTCGGTGTAGCCGGCAAGGGTGCGAACGGATGCACCGTCTCTTCGTTTGTCCTGGCTCCCAGGGCCGCGAAAGGATTGAGCGCCTCGCTCGGCGTGTGAGGAATGTCGGGTACGGACGCCGGGTTGTTCTGGGAATTCCACCAGGTATCATTGGTGGATGCAGACGCGGGCGCCTGGGGCTGTTGAGTGAGGTTGCCGAGCTGAGCCAGGGCGGAAGAGAGCGAAGGCTGGTTTTCCTGCTGAGGCTGAGCCGGCACGGAGGTCTGAGCCTGGGCCAGCGAGGAGAGGCTGCCTGGTTCCATGGGAACAAAGCCCTGCGCTTGCAGACTCTTTTCCAGGTCTTCCAGCGAGGCCAGGTAACGCTGTTCCTGCTCGTTGACCGGAGCGCCGGCAGGCAGAGCAGGCTCCTGGTAGGAAGGTTCTCCGCTGGAGAGCTGTTGCATCCAATCCGGGGTGGAACTCTCTGCGCCATGCTGGGTCTGCGCGGGCGAGAACTGCTGCATCCAATCGGGAGCGGCGCTCTGCGGTGCCGGGTTATTGGCGGGCGAGAACTGCTGCATCCAGTCGGGAGCGGTATTCTGAGCTCCGGCATCGTTGGACGGCGAGAACTGTTGCATCCAGGCGGGAGCGGCGTTGGACGCGGCATCGCTGGCCGGTGAGAATTGCTGCATCCAGTCTGGCGGAGCGCTCTGCGGGGAGTCGCTGATTGGTGAAATCTGCTGCATCCAATCGGGCGCTGGACCAGGGGCGGACGAGAGCTCTATAGGCGACATCTGCTGCATCCAATCGGGCTGGCTGCTGGCATCGGCCCTGGCGTCATTATGTGCGCTGAGCGAAGGCAGCGAGGCCCAGGGATCGGCTTCAGGTTCAGGTAAATCTGGCTGAGGCGCTTCTCTGAGCGGTTGTTCGGCGACGGGCAGAGAAGCCGGCGCGGGCGCGACCTCCGGCAGAGGCGCGGATGGCGCTGCTGCTTGCTCAGGCTCCAGCTCCTCGGCGCCCAGTGATTTCAGCCATTCCGGCCAGCCCATCTCCCCCTCGTTATCATCCTCGGTGGGGAAGAAGAAAGGCATCGGGTCGTCCGCTGACTCCTCTGGCTGCGGCTGGGCTTTGATTTCGGGGGTCGACTGCGCGGGCGCGGGCAGAATCTTATGCTCGGGGCTGCTCGGCTGAACAGGAGCTGCTTCCTGGAAAGAACTGGCGGCAGTGTTCAGCGGCGCTGAGGTCTGTTCGCCCCTGGTTAGCGTATCGAGCCAGGCCGGGGGCGAATTTTTCTCCTCCTCCTGGATATCGCCGCTCCAGCTTTCGCCGCTGCTCTGCTGATACCAGTCAGGCTGCTCCTGGGCGGACGGCGCCTGCTGTTCCAACTGAGAAACCCAGGAAGCGGTGGGCATCTCTGGCAGCGACGGATTGTAGGTCTGGAACTCGCCAGCGCTGGCCTGCCAGTCGGGCTGCGAACCGTTGGTGCCATTGGTGCCGTTGGTGCCACTGGCCAGGCCGGGCAGGCTGCCAGAAGTGCCGGCAGGCGAGGGCTGATCCCACCTGTCCAGTTGATCCCAGTTGCCATAGGTATTTTCCACGGGAGCGGGCTGCGCGGGCTGCTGGGGCGCGCTGGCGTTCCTGGCCGTCACCGGGCGACCATCTTCCAGCAGAATCGGCTCTTTCTTCAGCAGTTCCAGAAAAGGATCATTGGGCTGACTGGCCGCCAGGTCCGCGAAAAGCTCCTGAGCCATAGTCAGCTCGGGGTCCAGCGCCTGCGCGCGAATCAGCAGATCCCTGGCGCGTCCGATATTGGCAATAGAAGCGATATGCGCCATGAAAAGCAGCGCTTTCAAACAGGTTGGCACCTCTCCCAGCAGTTGCGTGCCGATCTGTTCAGCTTTGGTATAGTTGCCATCGCGCCAGTAAGTTTCCATCAGTCCCAGGCGGGCATCCAGGCGGTCGGGGCTGATGGCCAGCACGGCATCCCATTCTTGAATGGCCTGCGTCAGCAGATCGCCGCGCATATACAGGCGAGCCAGGCCGGCGCGCGAGAACATAAACTCCTGCTGGCCCGCGCGCGTGCTGAGCTGGTTAAACTCCTGGCGGATGTTCGCGTTGCCCCGGCTCAGTTCATAGGCTTGCTGGTAACAATCGAGGGCAGTGTCGATATCTGAGGTACGTTCGCTGATCAGTGCGCGGTCGCAGTAGACAATTACGTTTTCGGGGTCATTGGTCAGAATCCACTCAAACGTCTGTTGCGCCTCTTCCATCTGGCCCTGCGCCAGGTAAACCTCACCAAGCAAGCGTTGCGCTTCGAGTGCTTCTGGAAAGTAAGTAAGGATGTTCTGGCAATTGGCCATGGCTTCCTCAATGCGGCCAGAGCTGATGGCATCCTCGGTCGTGCGTAAATACTCACGAAGCGTTGTTTGCGTCATATGAGTTTCCGGCGTGGGAGCCTTGCGAGCAGAGCCCGTGGCAGAGCCAGGTGGCAGAGCCAGGGGGCACACGCCGTCGCCGTCAGGCGACTCCTTTCTGAGACTTACCCCTCGCGGGGAGCCGTTTTGCCGGGGTCACGGCCAAACCCTGTTTCTCGCAGAGTAAGGATCTTACAGGTTACCCTGGAGCAACTTCCCTAAACGTTCTGCTTTCCCTGGCTTGCAAGGGCCAATAACGGCCAGGCGGCGCCACTCGGGGGCGAAGCAGGTTTGTGCGACACGTTGAATATCCTGGGGAGTCACAGCCTCGACCAGGGCGACAACCGCATCCATGTCGAGAATCTCGCTGCGCAGGCTCTCCTGACTGCCCAGCCAGGAAGCCATCTGATGAGTGCCCTCCATGCCCAGGATCATACTGCCCCTGGTATATGCTTTGATGCGGGCCAATTCATCGGCTGGGACCGGCGTTTCGCAGAGCCGGTTCAATTCCTGAATAATCGCGCGAATGGCCGCTTCTGTCTGTTTGGGATCGACCCCCGCGCTGACGACAAAGTTGCCGGTTTCGGCGTAACTGTTAAAATAGCTGCCGATATCGTAGGCCAGCCCCTGTTCCTCGCGAATTGTCTGGAAGAGGCGCGAACTCATTCCATCGCCCAGGATTGAGTTGGCCAGCATAAATGCATAATAATCAGGTGATGCATAGGAAACGCCCAGGGTGCCCAGGCACAGGTTGATCTGTTCGGTGGGCCGATCAATAATCGCTATGGGCGTGACATCGACGGGCGGCAGACAGGACGCGTATGCGCTGTGGGGGCCGGGCTGCCAGTCGCCAAAGAGGCGTGTGACCAGCTCAAGCGCGTGCTCCTCGTCAATATTGCCCGCCAGGCTGATGACCAGGCTATTGGGGCGATAATACTCATCCAGGTAGGCCAGCATTTGCTCGCGCTGAAGGTGCGCCACCGTCTCTTCAAAACCCGCGTCATCCCGTCCCAGTTCCATATCCGGCCACATCGTCTCATCGATTAACAGGCTGACCCATTCCTGGGGATCGTCTTTGGTTGAGCGCAGTTCCTCAATAATCACGCCGCGCTCTTTTTTCAGTTCTGCGGGATCAAACAGAGGTCGGCGCACCATATCGGCCAGCACCCCCAGCACTTCATCCAGGTGCTCGCCGGGAATGCGCGCGGTGTAGTTGGTCAATTCTTTGCCAGTACTGCCGTTGAATGCTCCCCCTACCCCCTCGATGGTCTCAGAGATATGCCGGGCGGTCGGATAGTGCTGTGTGCCCTTGAAGAGCATATGTTCAATAAAATGAGAGATGCCTGCCAGTGGTCGGCTCTCGTAGCGCGAACCAACAGTAAAGAAAAGGGCAATGCTGGCTGACCGCATACCAGGCATAGGGGCCGTGAGCAGGCGTAATCCATTGTCTAGAGTTGTGCGTTTATAATGCATGAAAAAAAGATACTTCCTCAGTTGCTAACCAGTGGTTTTTCCAGCCAGCCCATAACATCCGCCGGCCATCCCTTACAAAAAAGACTTACTGACCCGCCAGAAGTCTGTGTGCGTGCGCCTTCATTATAGACGGTTTCCAGGTATACCGCAATGGGACCGGGAGGGATGGATAGCCCTTTTGGGGGGTGTGAATTGCCGCCCGACCAGGAAGAAAGGCAGGTAGGACGGCAATTCGCATGTAAGATCTTTCATGTGCTAAACGGAGAGGCGCTTTTAGAAGAGGCCGATATCGTTGCCCAGCTCTCCGAGGTCGCCGAGCAGGCCACCGCCGCGATCCCGATCATAGTCGTCATAGTCGCGTCTATGCTCAAAGTTGCGCTCAATGCCGTGCAGCAGCATCTCGCCGCCGATCACCGCCGCCGCGCCGCCGAGCGCGCCCACGGCCATCTGGCCGCCGCTGCCCTGGAGGAAGCCGCCCAGGCCGCCCTGTTGCTGGCCCTGGTTGGGCATCACGCTGGGGGTTGGTACCACGCCGGCCAGGCTGGTGTGACAGCTAACGCAGGAGGCCGAGCCCAGCGGAGCCATGGCCATGCAGACGGGACAGCGCAGCACCATCGGCTGCTGACCCATCATGGGCGCCTGCTGCGGATATTGCTGAGGATAGGCCGGGTTATACGGCTGCTGCCCATACTGAGGTGGCTGCTGATATTGCGGTTGCTGATACTGTGGTTGGGGCGCCTGGGTATATTGCGGCTGGGGCTGGTAAGGCGCCTGCGGCATATATTGCGAAGGCGGCTGCTGATACTGCGGCTGCTGGGTGTACGGCGCCGGCTGCTGATACGGGCCACTCGGCGGATAACCTGTGCTGGCGGTACCTGTACCCATGGCCTGTCCGCAACTATTGCAGAAGCGCGCGCCCGGTGTATTGGCCGCTCCGCAATTGTTGCAGAAGGACTGGCTGGGGGCTGCTGTGGCTGCCGGGGTCGTGGCCTGGAGACCCTGCCCGCAATTGGTGCAAAAGGCGCTGCTGGCAGGAACTTCCTGGTGACAGGCCGGGCAGAGATGTGACGCAGGCTGAGAGACAGGAGCCGCGACAGAGGCCATTGCGTGCGCTCCCAGCGATTTGCCACAGTGCATACAGAAGGCCGCGCTGGCTTTCACGGTTCCTCCGCAGTGTGGGCAGGACGAAGTAGCGGGTTCCGCCGGCGCCTGAGTCTGTACAGGAGTGCCGCACTCTGGACAGAACTTCTTGCCGCTAACGTCGAAACCGCATTGTGTACAGGTTGCCATGGTTTTCCTTCTCCATCAAAACAACTGGGTATCTCGTTGATTGCAAAAGATAGATGCTTTCCTTCTTTAAACGCAGGAGAACATACAAATTTTAGGTTGTCATTGCTACTGATTGTAGCATTACGCGTACTGCCTGTCGAGGATTTTTCTGCGCAGGACAATATTCTTACCCCCCCCCATATATCAGTCATCTCTAATGTTTCCAGCGCCACAAGCATTTC
>DASZXF010000797.1:0-2195 GCA_035546055.1 Ktedonobacteraceae bacterium | reverse complement strand
GGGACGTGTCGCGCGAGCCGACGAGATGATCGGTCCCGCGCTGTTCCTGGCCTCCCAGGCTTCCAGCTACGTCACCGGAACAACCCTCTACGCCGATGGAGGATATTTGCAGCACCTGGTGCGCTATCGGCCCCGGCATGGCGGGGAATGAGAAGCCAGGCGTGCTCGTCGCAAAAGGAGCTGCGTCCCCCTTGTGGATCTGCGGTCCATTCCATCAAGCTGCGGGCAGCATGATCTTCCGCCCTGGACAACCTGCCTTCTGCCCCGTACAATCACAATGTCGCCCTGCCCACCTACCTGGCCAGTTGGGAACCTGGCCGCTGGTTGAACGACGAGCGTTATGGGACAGAGAGTTGCCTGAGATTTCACGATACATGGCCAGATCATTTTGCCTGCCGGTTTTCCAGTGCGAGAGGAGTATGGGCCGCCTGACTGATGCGCTCGTGCTCCTCTCGCGTGAGACGCCAGCCGAGGGCGGCGGCGTTTTCACTGGCCTGGCGCACGTTTTTCGCTCCAGGAATGGGGATGATGCACTCGTCCTTGCTCAACAGCCAGTTCAGGGATACCTGCGCGATGGTTTTCTCGTGCGCGCGCGCAATCTCCTCCAGCACGACAAACAGGGCTTCCCACCGCTCTGGCGGCAGGGTGTAAGAGCCTTTCAGCAAACGCTGGCCCGCTGATATCGATCCCTTCGTGTCTCCGAAGGGATCGAGCCTGCGCATACTCGCTCCCGTCAGGTCCAGGAAGAGACCACGCGAGCGAGACACTCCCCTGAATTTACCGGTGAGGATGCCCTGCTCTAGAGGACTATGGGGAATCAGGGCAACTCCCAACTCCCGACAGGCGTCAAGCACCCCGTTCTGCTCAGGATGACGATACAGCAGGTTGTAATGCACCTGGTTGGAGGCCAGGGGAATGCCGTAGTGAGCCAGACGCGCATGAGCACGCCGCATGAGAGGCGCGCGAAAATTGCTCACGCCTACCGCGAGCACTTTGCCCACGCGAACCGCCTCCGCCAGTTCGTCAATTAACTCGTGAAGCAGACGCCCGGGAACCGGCAGATGAATCTGGTAAAGATCAAGACGCTCGACCCCCAGACGCCGCAAACTTCCGTCGAGCGCCTTGCGCAGATCCGCTGCCGATCTGCGGCCCGGCAGCGGCGCGAATTTGCTGGCAATTTGCACAGGGCGCCCGTCAGCCTTCCGACATTCGCCCAGCAAACGCTCTGACTCACCTCTGCCATAAAACTCGGCGGTATCAAAAAAGGTGAGACCGGCATCAAGACAGGCGCGATAGGTCGGGAGAAGATCCTCAAAGGTATGGGTTTTGCCATACCCCTGCAGCCTTTCTCCCCAGCTAATCAGGCCAACACCCAGCGCCGGTACGACCAGTTTCGACGAACCAATTGGACGCTGATCGGTTACTTTCATGGCTTTACCTCTCTTAGATCGAATATTCATTCTATCAGAAACAAAAAAATTCAGCGCGCCAGAGCGTCCCAGCACGCTTTGGCGATGGCCGCGAGCACAGAATCATCAATACGAAGCTGGCCTGCGGCTGCCTGTCGCGCCAGTCTGAGAGCCATGCCAAGCGTAAATTCCTCAATGACTGGCAGGGGAAGATCCTTCATCAAGTCCTGGGCGCGCAAATCCGCGATCAGGCGATAGAGCATCTGGGTTTCCATGGGCAAGCTCTCGATGGCTTGTTGAGACGGCAGGCTGGCGAGAAGCTCATCAACTGTTTGCTCGCCTCTCCCCTCCTGCTGCCACGCGGCGCGCGGCTTTTCCAGGGGGACGCTCTCATATTGCTCCAGAAAGGCCATTTCCAGGGGATGCCCCAGGCAATAACGAAACATGGAGAGCCAGAGGGTCTGAAAGCGCCTGACCAGCGCCTGGTGGGGATCATCTGCCGCCAGGAGAGCCTGACCCATGTCCGCTTTGACTCGCGCATAGAGAGACTTCAGTAACTCCTCTTTACTCTCAAAGTAATGGTAGATCACTCCAGCGCTGGCCCCGGAATGCCTGGAAATTAACGACATCGGGGTGTGCTGCAAACCATTTCTGGCAATGAGTTCCAGGGCCGCTTGCAAAATAGCCTCGCGCTTCTCCCCTTTGTGTTCACTATCTCTCTCTCGCATTCCTGAATATTCCTTCGCGAAAATGTGCCAGCTCTGTACACGCTCGCCCATGCTGCTT
>DASZXF010000796.1:0-3905 GCA_035546055.1 Ktedonobacteraceae bacterium | reverse complement strand
CAGCGTACCCGCCGCCAGAAACAGCGGCACGGCCACAAGCACCAGTCCCACCACAGATTCTCCCGCCATTTTCTTGAGATCAACGCCCATCAAAGCGCCTTCTTTCCCGCGTGTCTCGCGTCCATCATTTTTAATAATGAGAGAATGACTGATTTTCCTTATATGGTCAATAATAGGCAAATGGTGGACAAAAGTCAAGCGTGCAAGGCATGAGGAAAATACCTGAGAAGAAATCAGGTAGTGCTGGATGAGAAGTCAGGTTAATGCCGGAACTCTTTTTTGATGCTTTTTAGGTACGCTTTTTCTAGCCCTCTTCCTCAGAATTGAGATGAGCCTGATATGCTTTCCATTCAATGGCAAGAGGGTGACGGTGGAAGAGGCGTGTTCGTAGCTGCCAGGCCTGGACACGCTCTCCCACCTACCGATGTCAGTGTGGCATCTGGCACTTCAGTATATCCTGTCGGCTGGCTGGTGACAAGCGAGCAAGGGCGCCTGTCACTGACGCGGCCTCTCTCTGCTGTTTGCTGGATGCATTATGAGTAACTGGAGGCAAGACAGATGGCACTTCAGCCGCATGAATCAACTGCTCAGCAGTATACGCAGGCCTTGCAGCGGCGCTATCGCACGCTGGCCGTGGTGAAGCAGGAGGCAATTACGCGCGTGGAGAAACCGCTGGAAGATTCGGTTTTTGTGTGGCCGCATCTGCTGGTGCGCGAGTTTTTCGCGGCAACCCTGCTCACCGTGATCATTACTCTGCTTTCACTCGCCATTGATGCGCCGTTGCAGGGGCCAGCCGACCCCAATGTAACGCCGATTTCAGCGAAAGCGCCCTGGTACTTTCTGGGTCTGCAAGAACTTCTCCACTACTTCCAGGCGAACAGCGCCGGCGTGATGGTTCCTGGCATGACGATAACTGCCCTGATTCTCCTGCCGTACATCGACCGCAATCCCAGCCGCGCCTATGCTGATCGCAAAGTAGCCATCGTAACCTTTACCATGTTTCTCTCGTTCTGGGTCTTTGTCACCCTGGCCGGCAGCTTCTTCCGGGGGACTAACTGGTTCTGGGTCTGGCCCTGGCAGCATATGTACTTCGACCTCTGATCGCTATCCCCATCCCAAAAGAGGGAACTGAGCGGAGAGGCGCGGCTGTCTCGTCGTCCCGTGGTGCTAGGCGTTGCGCTTGAACGAAGGCAGAAAATCGACTTTGAGCACCAGGGATTGCGGATAGTTGCCGAAGCGTTCGCCGAAGAGATTGACGCCTCCGACGTTCTGCGCGTCGGGCTTGATGCCAATCTTGACCTCAATATAGGGCTTATCGGGCAGACGCAAATCCTGGATGCGCACGGAACTGATCTCTTTGCCGTCGATATAGCTACCCTCGGTAGAGATCGACCAGATCTTCATCTGCCCGTATTGCGAATCTTTGGTTTCCCACCATTGAGGCGTGAGCAGGCCGCGCTGTCCCCCGAAGTCAGCTGGACTGGTCCAGGTGCCCACATCCACGCCGTTGACCCAGACGGTGATATCCGAGGGCCAGTTGGGATGGTGCAGCGGCGCCTCCGAGCAGATCTCCGCGCTCAGGTCCAGGCGCACCGGCGTGGCGGCCTGGGGCAGATGGTTGGGAAAACGATAGGCCACGTGGCCAGCTCCGAACCAGAGCAACTGGGCCGAGACATGTTCCGGCTCGTAAAAGCTCGCCGGGGTGTCCAGCAGACCTATCAGGCTGCTCTCGCTGGCCAGGCCACAGGTCGGGCTGACCTCAAAATCGAAATACTGGCCAACCGGCATCGAGACCGTAAACGAATTCTGCGCGTCGTTCATGATTCGCTCCAAACGTATATGCACATCGTCATATGTCCGCGCGCACAGTTTTTGCAGGCCGTGCGTCGCGGGGATCACTTCCGTGCGAATCAGATCGGCCTTCTCCAGAATCTGAATATGGGTCGTGGCTGACGAAGGCGCTATTTGCAACGCGGCGGCAATATCATTGACGTTAACTGACCTGTCGCCCAGGTAGGCGAGGATCGCCAGACGCGTCTCCGAACTCAAGGCTTTGAGCAGGGCCAGAGCCGTTTCTGTATCGTTCGTGAGATCTAAAATTAACACTTTTCCTGTCATAGTTTCGTTCAACCGCGCGCAACCCTGCCTGGTGTGAGCCCGGATCGCCTGCCTCCAGCAGACCAGGCGGGAACAGGAACATGGCCAGTGCGGAATAGGTAAAAAACGCTCAGAGCGGCATTGCTTCATGCTTTGCCTAATCAATTGAGGCAAGTATAATACATTGGCGCACAAAATGTCAATGATCTGCATGTTTTTTGCACGAATACGCAGTTTTCTGGCCAGCTCCCTCGAACCCTTGACAAAATCGCGAGTTATACATTACACTTTGTGTATTCGGTTAGGATGAATGCGAATTGAAAAGCATCCTGGCCTGAAATAATCGGTCTGAAACCGGTTTTAGGGGGAAAGCCTCAGCCTTTCCTTCGAGTTTATCCTAAGAAACGAGCAGGGTGGTAAGCAGTCAGAGGAGCCGGCTTATCTCTTACAGGCTCTCTCCGTCTGCCAGCACTTTCTCCGATTCGTGTAGAATGCTCATCTGGTGCAGAAGAGAGGAGGTTTCTGCGCACTTTCAGGCCAATGCGGCTGTTCTGTGACGGCTTTGTACAGATGAAGGATGGCATCTGTTCCCTACCCATTATTTATATCGGCTTTTACGAAAGCAAAGAGAGGGATTACTCGCGATGAAGCACTCGTTTTTCTCCCGGCTGGGCATGTTTGCCTTTCTGGGCCTCGTCCTTGGTGGCCTCGTTCTGACTGGCTGTGGCGGCTCCGGCGGCTCTGGTGCCTCGGCCAGCTCTAATTGCACCGGTTTACCTCCCCTGGCGAAAAAAGCACACTACCGCATTGGCTTCTCACAGGAGGTCGATAACGCGCCCTGGCGTATCGCGGAAACGACCAGCGTCCAGGAAGCTGCTTCGGCTGCCGGCGATACGGTTATTTACACCGATGCGCAGAACTCTGATAGCAAGCAGGTGTCCGATATTCAGTCTATCATTGCCCAACATCCTGATGTATTGTTGATCTCCCCTCTGACTGAGGATGGCGAGGTGTCGGCCATTCAGCAGGCGCACGCGGCCTGTATCCCGGTCTTCCTGCTGGACCGCGATGCCGATCATGCCAAAGTGACCCCCGGCAAGGACTATGTGACCTTTATCGGCTCGGATTTTGTCAAGGAAGGCCAGCGCGTGGCTGACTGGATGATCCAGGCGACGAAGGGCAGCGCGAAAATTATTGAACTCCAGGGTACGACCGGCGCGTCCGCTGCGATTAACCGCACCAAGGGCTTTAACGATGAAATCGCTTCCCACCCCGATATGAAGATTATCGCGGCTCAGGATGCGAATTTTGACCGCGCGACCGGTCTGAAGGTGATGCAGACCCTCTTGCAGAGCCACCCCGATGTGACGGCTGTTTACGCGGAGAACGATGAGATGGCCCTGGGGGCGATGGATGCCCTGAAGGCCGCCGGCAAGACGCCCGGGAAGGATGTGCTGGTGGCTTCTATCGATGGCGAAAACGCGGCTCTGCAGGCGGTGATGGCCGGTGAGGAGGGCATTGTTATTCAGTGCAATCCGCGCCTTGGTCCGGCGGCCTTCCAGGCCATTAACGACTATGCCAGCGGCAAAACGCTGCCGACCTGGATTGTTTCTCAGGACAATCAGTACACGTCCGACAATGCCTCCAAGGCGTATGCCGAGGGCGATGGCTTCTAGATCTTCACGTTCTGTTCCCTGGAAGAAAACCATCCTGTTCTCCTCCAGGGAACAGGATATCAGTTATCTCGAATGTTTGAGGTACCCGGAGTCCATACTGTGAATGTAGCGACGCTGCTTGCCTGCGTCGTT
>DASZXF010000795.1:0-1919 GCA_035546055.1 Ktedonobacteraceae bacterium | reverse complement strand
CGGAGCGCCGGGCGGGTACGTAGCGTTTGACGGGCGGTGGTTTGTCAGTCGTCGAGGACTGCCAGCCGCAACTTGCTCAGGCGTGCTGGATCGGTGACTGCCTCGATCTCAACAATCTTGCCGTTTCTGATGGTGGGATAGAAAACGAGAAACAGATGTCCAAGCGGTGCCACGATGGCTGCCACAACTCCATCCACCAGAGCCGTGCGGGCGCCCTGAGCGCGTCCTGAGAACTGGCGAGCCACGGCTGGCGCGCCACGAATCTCTCTGGCCACACTTCCGGCCAGAACAGCGCCGTCATGCCGGAACACAACCTCCGGGTCGAGCATCGTGAGCAGCGCCTCAAAGTTCCCGGCGCGCGCGGCGGCCAGGAAGGCATCCACCACTGCTCGCTGGCGCGTGAGATCGGCAGGTCTGGCCATTTCCGCGCCCCGCACATGGCGGCGTGCGCGACTCGCGAGCTGTCTGGTCGCCGTTTCCGAACGTTCCACGATAGGCGCGATCTCCTCAAAAGGCATAGCGAAGATATCGTGCAGCACGAAGGCAAGCCGCTCGGCGGGTGGGAGCGTGTCGAGAACGACCAGCAGAGCCAGCCCCACCGAGTCCGCCAGCAGCGCCTCCTGCTCCGGGTCGCTGCCCTTCTCGCGGCTCTCGATGGACTCCGGCACCGTTGCCTCCAGCGATTCCTCGCGCCGTGAGTTTCGTGAGCGTAACATATCGAGGCAAATGCGCGCCACCACCGTGGTCAGCCATCCTCCCAGGTTTTCAATGCCGCTCGTATCGGAGCGGCTGAGGCGCAGCCACGACTCCTGTACGGCGTCGTCAGCCTCACTCAGCGAGCCGAGCATACGGTAGGCTACAGCTTGCAGATGGGTCCGGTTGGCCTCGAATTGTTCTGCCAGCCATTCGTGTTCGTCCATCAATTCATCCCTTCGCTTTATTCGATCAGAGGCGCTATGGGGGTCTGATCTCATCAATGTGACGCGTATACTCATCCACCGGTCACATTTGTTCGTTTCATTTCCTCATAGGACTGACGAGTAAAACCCGGTTGATGTGACAGACAGGGGGCGGGCGGACATATGACCATTCACCAGATACGGCCTGGCGGTCTGCTGCCTCCATCCCTGGCGGGTTGTGACTGCCAGAATTGCTGGTTCGCGTTTGAGCAGGTGGCGGGCTGAGAGCTTGGTCAGGAAAATGGAGAGTCTTCATTCCCCCCGGTCCCTTCATTCATCTGTTCTTCGGGGAACGGCGGGCCGGCGAAACCCAGCTTCTTCCACATATCGCTATAGCGTTGCCGCAATTCAGGATTTGTTTGCCAGAGTTGCCTGAGCTTTTCCTTTTCCTCCTTCGTCATACGCATTCAGCCCCTGGCCTCTCATTTTTTCTGGCTCTACCGGGCCTTCAGCCAGGCGCATGTTTCCAATGTGGCAAGAGAGCGTTTTCCTCCCGGGAGAAAAGATCAAGTTTGGCGAGCGCCCGCAGTGCTCACCAAACTTGATCCCAAGCCGGGTACGTTCAGCTTGCCGCGCGGTTAGCTCCAGAGGCGGTCGTTTGAAGATTCGCGATCCCAGCTCTCCGTACTTTCCCAGAGGCCGGGATGAGCGGGCGAGAGATGCTCGGCCAGTACCTCATCATTCAGCGCCTCGATGCCCAGGCCGGGGCGGTCCGGCACATCGATAAAGCCATCGCGCACGATGGGACCGGGGAAGCCGCTCACCATCTGTTCCCACCATGGGATATCCACCGAATGAAACTCCAGGGCCAGGAAATTCTCTGTCGCCGCCGCGCTGTGGACCGCTGCCAGGCAGGCAATCGGACTTTCGGCCATGTGGATCGCCATGGCCACGCCGTATTCCTGAGCCATATCGCCAATCTTCTTGTTCTCTAAAATACCGCCCGAGGTCAGAATATCG
>DASZXF010000794.1:0-4361 GCA_035546055.1 Ktedonobacteraceae bacterium | reverse complement strand
TCAAACGGCATCTCATGCACCGTCATGGCCTGTAAAACACTCTCCTTGTAAGCACAACGGTACTCGCGCGGCTGGGTTTCCTCTAACATCAATGGCAAAAAGTGTGGGATGTTGCTGACAACCGTCTGATTGGCAGAATCGCAGACCCAGGCCAGGGCTTTCCAGGAGAGCAATCCTTCGTTCATTGAGCGATCTGGCCACAGGGGGAAATCAGGTGGAAGACGAGCCAGGAAAGTATACATGCCACCGCTGGGCCGGGTGGGATCAACGCCCGGCGCCCAGGTAACAAGACCGGCAAAGCGCAGTTCTTGCGCCAGATCCAGGTCTATGGCAGCCTCTTCCATCATTTCGCGTTTGATGCTCTCCAGCGGCGTCTCGCCGGCCTCTATTCTGCCGCCCAGGCCATTCCAGCGGGCCGCGTTGGGTGGTTTTTTACGATATAACATGAGGATTTGAGAGCCACAGAGGCAGAAACAGATGGTATAGGGTAAGCCCAGCATGCCTTTTTCCTCCTTGAAACGTATTGGTTGTGGTGGCCTTTTTCTACCACATCATAGCATCGACTTGCGTTGAAGGTGTTCATCTCATACAATGTGCAAGGCTATTGACCCGGCAACGTTTGAGCAGAAAAGGATGGCGGAGTAGATATGATTTCAACACAGAAAGCGCAGCGCGAAAAACGGCTGGTGGCTCTCTCATCGGTAGGAGCTGCCATCGGTCTGACCGGGATAAAATTCGTGGTGGCTGTGCTCACTGGAAGCCTGGGCTTGCTGGCCGAGGCGACACATTCGGCGCTGGACCTGGTGGCCGCGCTGATGACCTTTTTCGCGGTACGCCTGGCCGATAAGCCAGCGGATGCGACCCACAATTACGGCCACGGCAAGGTAGAAAACCTTTCGGCCTTTGTGGAGGCCGCTCTGCTCCTTCTCACTGCTCTCTGGATCATTTACGAGGCGATCAGCCGCCTGATCTATCACGAACAACCGATTGCAACCAGCGTCTGGGCCTTTGTGGTGATGATCATCGCGGTTATTGTGGACTATACGCGTTCGCGGGCCTTGCTGCGCGTGGCGCGCAAACTGGGCAGTCAGGCACTGGAAGCCGATGCGCTGCACTTCAAGACGGATATCTGGAGTTCGTTGATGGTCATTGCCGGCCTGGCGATTGTCGCCATCGGACACGTCTGGCAGTTGCCGCCCTGGCTGGAACAGGCGGACGCCGTGGCCGCCCTGGGCGTTTCGCTGGTTGTCATCTGGGCCAGCGTGCGCCTGGCCAAAGAGACCATCGACGCTCTGACCGATCACGTGCCCCAGGAATTCGACGAACAATTGCGCCAGACCATTCAGAGCCTCAAAGATGTCAGCGAAGTGCGCAGAGTGCGCGCGCGCCGGGCGGGCAACAAGCTGTTCGCCGATGTGGTGATCGCCGCGCCGCGCACCTTCACTTTTGAGCAGATCCACGACCTGAGCGAGCGCATCGAGTCCGCCGCCGATAAGGCCATTCACCGGGTTTCACCCTCCATCGAGGTAGATGTGCTGGTGCATGTCGAACCAACCCAGAGCGCCAGCGAAACGGTCGCTGAGCAGATCTACTACCTGGCCGAACGCCAGGGTCTGCACGCGCACGATATCCATGTGCGCGAGGTCAACGGCAAACTGGAGGCGGATTTTGACCTGGAAGTGCAGTCTGACATGACACTGGAGCAGGCCCACGAACTCGCTACCTGCCTGGAACAGGCTATCCTCAAGGATAACCCGCTGCTGCGCCAGGTGACGACCCACCTGGAAGCGCCCAGCGCGGTCATCGAGCGGCGCCAGGATGTGACGAACGAACACCCGGAGATGGCCGAAAATGTCATCAGGATCGCCGATTCCATCGCCGGCGCGGGCAGCGCGCATCATGTCCACCTCTACCAGCCCTACCTCTCGCTGGCGACCAGCAGTCCCGGCAAGAAGGGCGCGAACGCGGAACTCGATCTGGTTCTGCATACCTTCTGCGATCCCCAGATTCCGCTCAGCCAGGCCCATCTCCAGGCCGAGGAGATTCAGCGCGCCCTGCGCCTGACCTATCCCGATCTTGGCTCGGTGGTTATTCACACCGAGCCGCCGGAAAAATAGGCCCATCAGACCATGCGCCCTACAGCTTACCCGCCTCCAGACCCAGCTCGGCGCGCAGGCGGGCCATTTCCGCGCGGAACTCCGCTTCCATGCTCAGCTTGCGTTCGCGAGGCAGGAAGCTGTGACGCACGCCGTTGAGGATAAGCTCGTCGATTTCGTCCAGAGGCAGATGAAAGGCGCTGTGCAGGCGCTCGATATCCTCGTTGAGCGTGATATTGAACAGCGGCGGATCATCGGAATTCACGCTCAGAGGCACGCCGGCCCTGTAGAGCAAAAGCAACGGATGCGCGGCGAAATGCGGGTAGATGCCCAGGCACACATTGCTCCCCGGACACACCTCCAGGGGAATCTGGCGCTCGGCGAGATGGCTGACCAGAGCGGAATCTTCGCTGGAGCGCACACCATGCCCGATACGTTCGGCTCCCAGCGTGCGCAACGCCCCCCAGACGCTGGCGGGACCATCCACCTCGCCTGCGTGCGGCGTGCTGTGCAGACCAGCGGCCAGCGCCTGCTCAAACCACGGCGAGAACTGCTCAGGTCCATAGCCGACCTCGTTGCCGCCCAGGCCGAGCGCCACTACCCCATCATGCATACACTCAATCGCCACCCGCGTGGTAAAATCTGCCCTGCGGTAGCGTTCGGCCTCGTCCGCGATATCCCGCACAATATCAAAGACCCAGTTCATCTCAACGCCAAAATCCCGCCGCGCCCGCTCACGTCCGCGCTTGAGGCCCGCGAAATAGACATCATGGTCAATCCCCAGCGCGCGGTGAGTGCTGACCGAAAACGTCACTTCCGCGTAGCGCACATGCTGACGGTGCATCTCCTCGCCAAATTCATAGGCGATCAGTTCAAAATCCTCCTGCGTCTTCAAGCATTGCGTGATGGTGAAATAGATATCGATAAAATGAGAAAAATCGCGGTAGATGAACCAGCGGCGCAATTCCTCCTCATTCGAGGCCGGCAAAGGAAAGTTATTGCGTCTCGCCAGCTCAAGAAGTGTCCCGGGGCGAATCGAACCCTCCAGGTGAACGTGTAACTCGGCTTTGGGAACGGCGGCCAGATACGCCTGAATGGCCTGGGATGTTTCCATGATACTCCTCTTCAATCAATAGTAACCACTATAATGGTTACTATTCTATCATACTATTGTTCAGATTGTAAAGGAAGCCTGACGAAGCGGCAGGGCTTTCTCATATATCGCTTTTTCCTCTTCTAATGGTTTTCTTTCTGTTGCTTGCCATGCCTCCCCGCCCCCAAAATATAAATGATGCAGGACCAGCCGGGCGCAGCCCGGCTGGTCCTGCATCATTTATCTAACTCGCGCTGCCGCAGGCGGCGCGAGGCAGCAGAGGCAAAACGGGAAAACCAAAAAGCCCTGGAAAATCGGGTTGGAAGAGTAGAACATAGGTCAGCAAATCATTGCAATTTCAGGCGTTTTCCTTTAAGCTAGCAGGGCATATTAAGATGTGACCACAGGCCAGATCTGGCTGCTCCCCGCACGCTTGCCATTGCTGGTACTACGAAGGAGGATTTGTTGTCATGGCTACCGATCAACTGGTAGAAAATCTTCTGGCCCTCTGGCGCCTGTTACGCATTAACACGCACCCCGTTCGCCGGGGAGAAATTACACCGGAGCAATACTGGCTGCTCAAATTGTTGAACAAGCGGGTCGAATTAAGCATTGGCGAGCTGGCCGAGGTGCTGGGCGTTACCGGCAGTTCTGTGACGACGGCCTGCAAACGTCTGGAGAAGTCGGGTCTGCTGAAACGCACGCGCCAGGCCGATGGACAGGATGAGCGCGTGGTTCTGGTGACGCTGACCGACCAGGGACGCGAACAGATCGAGGCCTGGCAGCAGGAACGGCGCAACGAACTGAGCAAGATGCTGGCGCCGTTGTCCGCCGAGGAGCAGGCGGAGTTGCAGCGTTTGCTTGAGCGTATTTTGGAGCGTTGAACACGCTTGTCAACCTGCGAGCAGTATCATATAATCATCACCACTGACGTAGTTATTATGTGGGTGACAACGAATGTCTATCGATCTGCTACAAGAAATTGGCCTGAACAAATACGAAGCTGAGGCGTATTATACCTTGCTGGCCGAGGGTCCGCTGACAGGCTATGAGCTGGGGAAACGCTCGCAGGTGCCGCTTTCACGCAGCTATGATGTGCTGGAGCGGCTGAGTCAGAAAGGGCTGGCCCTGGCGCAGCCGGGGGAACCGGCCCGCTACCAGGCTTTGGAGCC
>DASZXF010000793.1:0-14443 GCA_035546055.1 Ktedonobacteraceae bacterium | reverse complement strand
ACCATTCTGGCCGGATTTGGTCTGATCGCCATCTATCTGCGTTACCAGGAACGCATGGGCAGGATCGCGCCCCTCAGTCTGATGCTGGCCCTCCTTGGACAACTCTCGTATGCCGGGCTTCTGTTTATTGATGGGTTCTTCAATCCTCTGTTTGCGCATTTTGATCCCGCGCTGCAAACGCAATTCCATTCGCCGGACTTCTTTCAGGCCGTTGCCCAGAGTCCCTTGCTGCAGAATTTCGGGATCGCGCTCTATACGCCCTTCCTGATGTCTCTCCTCCTGATTATTGGCTATGTACTCCTGGGGATTGTCATTCTGCTCAGGCGCTTCTTGCCGTGGCCTATCGGGGTTCTGTTTCTCGCCGGCGGCGTGATTCTGGGCATTGATCTGATGGTGCCGATGTGGGTCGAGGTGGTCGGCTACGCGGCTGAAGGGCTGGCTATTGCCTGGAGCGCGGTCCTCATCTGGCGCGCCAGCACATCCGCCGCCCATGTGAAGTCCGCCGCGTAAGGCGGAGCTTGCTTGCCCCAACGGTGGTCCTCATTAGAGCATCTGCAAGATAGCGTGGCGCATACTCAGTAACTCTTCATTAGAGCATCTGCAAGATAGCGTGGCGCATACTCAGTAACTCTTCGCCGGGTTCAACGCCCATGTCCAGCTTGAGGAAACGTTGAAATGTATCGATCTGACGAATGGCGGCGGTTGTATTACCTTGCAAAAGGTGAATATGCGCAATCGTTTTCACCGCGATCTCGCTATAGGGGTCCAGAGTGCGCATGCGCAGGGCATAGGAGAGGGCATCATCGTAGTATGCGGCTGCGGTGCAGGACTCGATCAATTGCTCAAGCAACTGGAGGTGAGCATATTCGTGTTGACGGCGAAAGGAGGCAAAGAGATCTTCGTACACATCCTCCGGCAAAAATTTGAGTTCGTAATAGGCCAGGAGTTGATTGGCGCAGGCTGTAGCCTGCGCTATTTCCCCTGCCTGTCCGGCCTCTTTGAGGCGTGAACGCAGATAATGCACATCTAACACGTCAGTCCACCAGTTATCATTCAATTCAAACCAGTAATAGTTATGCCGGTTCCGGCGGATAAAGGTCGATGGACGCCCGGCTGCCAGGTCGGGTTCCAGCATATGCCGTAAGTAATGGATGGTTACATGCAAGTTGCTGATGGCGGAACTCGCGGCGGTCTGCGGCCAGAGCAATCTGGCAAGCTGCTCGATCTCAAAAAGATCGCCGGGGTTGAGCAGGAACCATTTGAGCAGTGTCCTGGCTTTATTTCTGCGCCAGCCAGGCTCTCCCAGCGGCTGCTGATCCAGCGTGACGCGAAAGAGGCCAAAGAAGTGGGCCTGGTAGCGTGCGCGCGACCTGGAGAGATGATGAAGCTCTGCTTCAGGATAGAGAGAGGACGGGTCAGAGCGTAAGGTCATGCTTTTATGCCTCCCACAAGAAACAAGAGAAGAGTTTCTATATCCGATATCTATCTATAAGAGAAGTATAAAACCGGCCTGTGAGGAAAGCCAGCGGCTTTCCCCACAGGAGAAAGGAGGGATTTCCCGCTATCCTGTGCTTCTGTCACCTCTCTACCTTTCCAGGGCTTGATTGTCCGGTACGGAGGGCAGCGACCTGGCTTTGTCTTCGAGGGTCTGACAGATCAGGCGAACCTGGCTTTCGCTATCAAGCGCATGGCTATTGATCACCAGGTCATAGAGCGAGGGATCGTTGATCTCGCAATGCGCGAGCTGGCGTATGTAGTGCTCCAGCCGCCGCTCGCGGCGTTTGACGAAGGAAGCGGCCTGACGCATACTGAGATGTTCCTGCTGCATAACATAGCCAATGCGCCGGGCCAGGGGCGCGACAATGCGAATATGCAGCGCATCGGAGCGCTGGGCCAGCCTGATCTGCGCCGCGTGTCCGATGATTACGCAGCGACCGGCCTGGGCAATACTTTTGATAATGCGCTCCTCGGCTTTGCGATATTGCCGTTCCTGGGCCTCATAAGAGAGGGGCAGGGTCGAGGCGGCAGCCCATGACTCGGTGGACTGAGGAGAAGAGTAGCGCATGGAGATCAGAAAACGGTCGAAGAGGCCAAAGGTGCGCTCGTTATAAACGACGGTTTCTGCGCCTGGCAGGCCTAATTGCTCGGCGACTCGCGCGGGTATCTCCTGGTCAACCAGGCGCCAGCCTAGCTGCAAGGCCAGTTTGACAGCGATCTTTTCTCCTCCGCTGCCAGCCTGGGAGGAGACGGTGATAATCTTAATCGTGGATGGATGTTCTTGTGACATGGCTTTACACCTCGTGGAGCCGGGGCGATGAAAGCTGAAAAGCAGTTCCAGCTTGCTGTTCGACAGCCCAGGTATAGACCCAGCGTAAGAGAGCGGCGTCCCAGGCATAGGAGCCGCGCTGCTCATAGAGCACAATCTCGTCGCCGGAGACGCGCGGGAGGGCGTCACCACGCATAATTTCAAGCAGCGTAGCGGCAATAGTCGCGGGATCGCGTCCGCCATTGCAGGCCATGACCGGGCGCGGGTCCCAGCCCGATGGTCGAATCGCCGGACCGGTCAGGGCGGGGACGACGACGCGTGCGGCCAGGTCGGACGGTAAACCCTGGCCTGTGATACTGATGAGCAGGGCGCCGGGACGTATCCAGGCGGTTTCCAGCGCGGGTCCACGCCCATTGGCGGTAATACAAATGATATCCGCTTCCTCCACCGCCGCGCGTGCGCTGCTCACTGCTTTGACGGTTAATCCTGTTTGAGCGCTCATGCGGGCCGCGTAGGCGTTGCGGTGTTCCTCGGTGGGACTGAAGACAAACGCGCTTTCCAGCGTGGGCATGGCGGCGGCGATGGCGCGTAAATGGTGCTGAGCCTGGAGTCCGCTCCCCAGCATCCCCAGGGTAGTTGCGCCTGGACGCGCCAGATAGGCGCTGGCGAGTCCGACAGGAGCCGAGGTGCGCAGGGGACTCAGATCATCGGTTGCCAGCAAGGCCTGGAGCCGCCCATCCTGATTATCGAGCAGCAGGGCAAAAAAGCCATTTTCCTCTGGATGGATATCTCCCCCGGAGACGGGAAAAACCCGTATTGATGTTCCGTCAAGGGGCGTACTCAGCGCGTTGATATTAAAGCGCCGGGTCTCGTCACCCAGAGGAAAGGCCAGCCATGACAGATGGCCAGGCGTGGTGCTGTGCTGTTCGAGAAGCGCATCACGGATAACCTGGAAGATCCTGGCGAAAAAGTCCGGTCCTTCGAGCAAAGGGCGCAAATCGTCTTGCGTCAGTAATAATGGCACGTGCTCATGCTCCTTTCTTTGCTGGCGAGATGCGCCAGAAGTTGAGAATTTCCCGGCCTACGCCAGAGAAGAAAGAGCAGTCCCTGGCGCGTGTGCCGGAGTGATCTCACCGGGTTTTTGCAAACTCCTTTAAGCTGGGAAGATAGCTGGCAGAAACAGAGTCACCAGGCCAATAAATGCGAGCACTGTCCGAAAATGGTGGCCGCTAATCCAGCGCGCTCGCATTTCCTGCAGGTGTTCAAGGTTTTTTTCAGGCTGCCAGGTGCGGATACGTCGGTTGACGGGTCCATGTACGACAATGGAAGTGACGGCGATTCCCAGGATACAGGCGATGCCGATGATCCTGATGAGCAGTTGCCAGGCCGGTTGAGGAAACCAGACCTCTCCCAGGGCCAGGAGAGCAGTCGCGAAGGTCAACCTCGGCATATAAGGATCGCTGTACTTGTCGAGAACGTGGTGTACCTCCGCGTAACGGCCCGCACTGAGCGCCGCGAAGGTCGGAGCCACGGCCATATTCACGAAGAAAAGTCCTCCGACCAGTAAGCTCAGCATGATAAAAGTCGCCAGTTCGAGCAGTTGATAGATCATGCGGAGACCTCGTTTCGCCACTCATAGATCTGTCGAGCATGTGGCGGCAGATCGGGATAGATCAGGGAGACATACTGATCCAGCTCAGCTTTCACTTCCTGGAACATCTGATGCGGGCCGTATTCCTTCAGGATGGCCGGCAGAGAGGCTTTGCCCTCGACGAAATGGATGTAGATGTCGCCCTGCACCCAGACATGGCGGGATTTGACCCCGATCAGATGGGGCAGCTCGGTCGCGTCCGAACGCGAGAAAGCCTCGGCGATTTTCTCTTCGTCCCCCGGCGTATGTTTCCCGACGATGATTCCCCGGTACATTTCCTCGGCTTGTCCGGCGGTGCCACAGATCTTTTCCACCCGCTCTTTAATCACCTGTTGCTGAATGCGGGTCTGGCTATTGAGGTGGTTGGTCGCGGCTTCTTCGCTGAAAGGCGCATCGGGCTTCATCGAAAATTCCTGCTCCCAGGTCATGACCGTCTCCGTGTCGTCAACCCGGTCGTACCACCAGCGAATGGTCATATGTTGAAACGGCCCTGCCTCGGGATTGCGCTCGGAGAAGGTCGATTTGCGCTCGGCGTTGGTCCACCTGGTTGACACCCAGCTCCATTGAGTGCCGGAATCGTCAGGATGCGTTGTCAGGCGGAAGGTCACGCTGCCTTCATCCTCAGCCAGTACTTCGCTGCTCTCGTACTCGCTAAATAGCTCCGGCCATGTTCTCACATTATTGGTAAGCTGAAAAACATCGTCTATTGGCGCATGAATATGCACAGCATTGCGGATATATCCCATACGTGAATCCTCCTGAGCTTAAAGCGCATTAACGAACTCGACAAGTTCCTGGATATTTTGGACGGCGAAAGCATCTGCCTGCGGGATGACAACCCCGAATGTATGTTCCAGACTGGTGCAGACCTCTGTGAAGCCCAGAGACTCGACTCCCAATTCCTCCCAGGAAGCGGTGCTGATATTGGGAATCGTCAGGGGCAGCCCGACTTTGGCGTGAAAGATGTTGAGCAGCATCTGCGTGGTACATCGCTCGGTCATCGGTTGTGTCCTCCTTTCTGAGTGAGTGAAAAGACCAGGGCGTGTAGATATCAAACCTGTTCTGAGCATAGTGGAGCGGATTACGAAGCTCTTACCGGTGTACTAAGTGTTTGGAAACCCGTTCGACTACATTTGTCAAAAAGCATCTCTGTGTGATGTGTTTTACCGTTTGAGAGGAGGATACATTTATGGCGCGTGTGCTGATCACAGGTATCGGCGTGGTCGCTCCTGGGGGTATAGGAAGAGAAGCATTCTGGCAAACCCTGGTCAAGGGGGAATCGGCCTCCGCGCTTGCTCAAGTGGCTCATCTGGACCAGTTTCGCTCGCAGGTAGTTGCCGCTGTGAAGGATTGGGACCCGCATCGCGCGGGTTTAAGCGCGGACGATGTAGCCAGAACCAGTCGGCATACGCAGTTCGGCCTGGTGGCCGCCGCAGAAGCCCTGGCGGAGAGTGGGCTGGACATAGCCTCTCTCGATGTGACGCGGCTCGGCGTTGCTGCGGGAACTGCGATTGGTTCTACGTTGCGCCTTGAACAAGAATATATGGTCGCCAGTTCACAGGCGAGCGAGTTTACCGTAAACCCGGAGCTGGTATCTCCTTTCCTCTATCACGCGATGTCTCCAACCAGCCTCAGCGCGGAGGTCGCGGCGCGCTACGGAGCGCAGGGACCGGTTGTCACAGTCTCGACAGGCTGCACCGCCGGGGTTGATGCCATTGCTCATGCCTTTGAGTGGATTCGGGGAGATGAAGCAGATGTGGTTATTGCCGGAGCCTCTGAGGCCGGGATTTGTCCGATTAATATGGCCTCTTTTGATGCTATTAAAGGCACCACGACGCGGAATAGTGAGCCGAAGACGGCTTCTCGTCCCTTTGATAAGACCAGGGACGGCTTTGTTCTGGGAGAAGGCAGCGCGTTTCTGGTCCTGGAGTCCTGCGAGCACGCTCAAGCGAGAAAAGCGGCCACGATTTATGGAGAAATTACCGGCTATGGCAGCGCACTGAACGCCTATCATATGACAGGTCTGCCGCGTCATGGTCTGGACCTGGTTCAGGCCATTCAGGTTGCGCTGGAGATGGCCGGGCTTAAACCGGAGGACATCCAATATATCAACTCTCATGGTTCCTCAACTCGCCAGAACGATCTCCACGAAACCAATGCGTTCAAGGTCATCTGGAACTCTCAGGCGTATTCTATCCCGATCAGCTCGATCAAGTCGGTGATCGGGCATTCTCTGGGAGCGATTGGGGCACTTGAGACAGCCGCCTGCGCGCTCATTCTCCAGCGCGGGATCATTCCTCCTACCATTAACTACCAGCACCCTGATCCAGAATGCGATCTGGATTATGTGCCAAATGTGGCCAGAGAGCAGAATGTCAGCCATATCATCTCAACGGCGAGCGGTTTCGGCGGTTTTCAATCGGCTCTTGTTCTTTCCCACGTTTAGGAGAAGGTGATCAATATGCCAGAAAAAGCTGTTATTACGGGCCTGGGGGTTCTCTCACCAGCTGGGATAGGCGCAACTGCTTTCTGGGAAGGTATGCTCAGTGCTCATTCGTTCATTCGTCCGCTCACGAATTTCGACCCGGCACGCTTTACCAGTCGAGTCGCGGGCACGGTGTCCGATTTTGACCCGGCAGATTTTCTCGATCCTCGCATTGTCGTGCAGACTGACCGCTGGACTCAATTCGATCTGGTCTGCGCCCGCGAGGCTCTGACGGATGCGAAGATCTCTTTGCAAGACCAGGAACCGGCAAAAGTGGGGGCGGTCTTTGCGGCGGGAACGGGAGGCAATGCGTATGGACAGCAGCAGTTGCATATCTGTGGCTCTCAGGGTCCGAAACATGTCAGTGTCTACCTTTCTATCGCCTGGTTTTACGCGGCCAGCATTGGACAGGTTTCCATCGATCAAAAGATTCGTGGCTATGGGCGCAATATCTGCGCCGAGGCCGCTGGCGGCCCGATTGCGCTGGGACACGCGGCCAAACTGATTGCTCAGCAGACCTGCGAGGTGGTGGTGGTCGGCGGCAGCGAAGCGCCTTTAACCCCTTACACTTTCGCATCTCACCAGGCTTCGGGCCTGTTGTCGGACGAGGAGGGAGCGTATCCCTACCGTCCCTTTGACGCCACGCGCAGCGGACCAGTAGTGGGAGAAGGCGGAGCTGGCTTTTGTGTGGAAGGAAGGGAACATGCGCTGAAACGCGGCGCCCATATCTACGCGGAAATCGCTGGCTGGGGTCAGTCCTTTGACGGAATCCTGACGCGCGGACCAGCTCCTGATGGGCGGGCATATGCGCGGGCAATCGCTCAGGCGCTGCGTACCGCCCAGCTCGCGCCAGAGGATATTGACTGGATCATCTGCGACGGACTGGGTACGCAAGAAGGGGACGTGGCGGAGTACAAGGCGCTCCAGAGTATCTTCGGGGATACGCTGGCTCAGATTCCTGCTTCAGCTCCCAAATCGATGATCGGACGCCTCTTCAATGGTGGATCAACGGTCGATGTCGCCGCCGCGCTTCTGGGTCTGGAGCAACAGATCGTCCTGCCAACGGTGGGCTTTAGCACGCCAGATCCCGCCTGTCCTCTTGATTGTGTGCCAAATCAGCCCCGCGCCAGATCCCTGCGTCACGTCCTGGTGGGCGCTCGCGGCTTTGGCGGCTTCAACTCGGCTATCGTTTTAAAACGCCTTGCGTAATCGGACAGAGAAAGGATCATATCATGGTTGCGTCTATTCACCGTTCGGAGGTAGCCCCCTTAAAGCAAAATCGTGGCGGACAGTTGTATACCCTGCTCAGTCCCAAAAATACGGGCAATACGGCAGGCTATCTCGGTATCCTCACCCTGGCACCTGGCGAAGTGTTTTTAAAGCACTATCATCCCTATAGCGAAGAATGCTTCTATGTGATTCAGGGCGAACTCACCATCGAGGGAGACGAGTCCCCTCGTACCGTTACCGCCGGGACGGCGGTGTTTGTGCCGAAATACGAGCCACACCGCCTGCGCAATAACGGACAGGAGGAGGTGGCCCTGGTTTTCTTCTGCTCTCCCCTCGCGCCGTCCCCCCAGGAGGGACATGTCATGCTGGAAGAGGCGGAGCCAGCGCTCTCCTGAGAGCGTACAGGCGATAAAACCCGCGTTGTACTGAGAGAAAGAACAGCACTATGGATTTACATTTAACCGGGAAACGGGCTCTGGTGGTTGGCAACGGTGAAGCCCTGGATCAGGCCATCGTCTATAGCCTGCTGCAACAGGGTGTGACCGTCGCGTATGCCTATGAAAACGGAACCGACATTCCGGGTCTGCTCACCGCTCTGGAGCAGGCGGGGAATGCCAGCTTTGCTGTGCCGCTGCGCGTGGACGACGAGCAAGAGATAGCTCAGATGGTCGAGCAGGTGGCCCGGCGTTGCGGGCAGATCGAGATTATGATACACAATGCCTCGGTGATCAATCACGCGCCGCTGCCGGAATTGACGCTTGCTACCTGGCGGCAGACCGTGGATACCAGCCTGACCAGTCTCTACCTGGTGACGCAGGCAGTGCTGCCCATTTTGCAACCAGGAGCCTCGTTGATCGCCGTTTCGGCCTGCCTGGCTGCCGTAGGCATGAGAGGGAAAGCGCATTTTACCGCCGCCAAGGCCGGCATCATTGGTTTTACCAGGTCAATCGCCAAGGAGTTGGGCGCGCAGGGCATCCGGGTCAACGTGGTCGCCCCCGGCGTGATTGGTACTGGCGAACTGGCGGGCCTGTCCCCGGAACAGCGTGGACGCTATACCTACCTGGCGGCGCTGGGCCGCATGGGACGCCCGGAGGAAGTCGCCTCAACTGTCCTTTTCCTGGCCAGCGATCTGGCCAGTTTCGTCACAGGAGCAACCATCCCTGTTGACGGAGGAGTTGGCGGCATCGCGGCATTCTAAGCAAAAACAGCAGTCATGAGTCCTCCCCACTGTTTCTGAGGCGGCCCCAGGCGCTGGTTGCGCCCCGCCCCCTCTTTTGGGACTCTGTTGGCGAATGACACGAAAGCTGGAAACAACGCAGCATGATGAGCCCAAAACGCTTGTTCAAAGAGCTTTGGCTCCAGGCTCAATTCCACTCATGCTCGCATTCGTCAACAGAGTCTTTTGGATAAGAGGTGGGGAAATGTTTAAGATATGCGAACCAGATGGCTTTTTTCTTGCAATCCGGGCACGGGTACGTTATGCTTGACGGGAGCGAGGTCTGGTACAACCCAGCCTATCAAATAGCGTATATGTATGCAGGAGCCTGTCACCGGGACAATGTTATGAGCGAGCAGAAAAAAGCGTCAATCAGCGCTTCTCGTCAAAGCCTGGGACGCCTGGGTGAGCGGCTGGCCGCTGCTCACCTGGAGGCGCGTGGCTATCGCATGCGGGAGGCGAATTTTCGCTGCCGTTATGGCGAGATCGACCTCGTGGCGGAGGATGGGCAGGATCTCGTCTTTGTCGAGGTCAAAACCAGGCGTGGCAGCGCGTATGGCCTGCCAGAAGAAGCGGTTGACGCGCGCAAAGCCAGCAAGCTCCAGGATGTGGCCTGCTCCTATCTGGAACAGCACAACCTGGCGGAGTGCTCCTGGCGTATTGACGTGGTGGCAGTTCAGTTCAGTGTCTCAGGCAAACTCGAAGAAATTCGTGTCTATCAGCACGCAATAGCTGCAACATAGAAAAAGAACAAAACAAAAACAACATGTAGAAGGATCACATGGGAGGTCCAGGTTATGCCAGATTTTCTTGATTCCGTGAAAAAAGGGGTCAGCGCGGCGGTCAGCCGTACCAGTTGGGAGGCGCAGAAGCAAATGCGCGTCCGCAGTAAACAGACCGAAATTGATAAGTTGCTGGAGCAGCGCGAGAAGTTGCTTGACGACCTTGCCCAGACGGCCATCGCGCTCTATCAGAAGGGAGCATTGAGCGACAGCCATCTCTCGCGGCTCTGCGCCAGCATTCAGGAGCTGGATCACGATGTACAGAATCGCGAGACGCAATTGAACGAGATCAAAAAAGAGGCCTATCCCGCTCAGCAGCTCACGCCGGCGCCTACGACTGATTATACGCCAGCGGTGCCCACCTATACTCCTCCAACCCCGGCGACTCCCCCTTCTGCGGCAGCGATCCCGACGTATCAGCCCAAACCGTCCGCGCCGGCCAATCAGAGCCAGCCAGCCGGCCAGCCACAAACGCAGTCGGCCATCTGTCCCTCCTGCGGCAATCCGATTCGGCCAAATGCCCTGTACTGCCGAAATTGTGGCGCGAAACTTCGTTGATTCTCCTAAACTGTGTTATAATGATTAACGTTTTACCAGGGAGAGCAATTGTTCTCTCCCTGGTTGTGCAATGACACGGCCTTCCCTTTTGCTTCGGTTCGTCATGGCGAGTAACATGTGAGAGGTATACCTTTGACCAGAACAGCTCAGGAAGAAAATGGCTGCACGCTTGACTGCATCAGCCATAGCGCGGAGCAGACCCGGCGCCTGGGCATGCGTCTGGGCGAATTGCTGGAGGGAGGAGAACTGATTCTGCTGGAGGGTCAGCTTGGCACAGGCAAGACGACCTTCACGCAGGGGCTTGCCGTGGGTTTGCAGATTACCGCAAATATCAATAGCCCGACCTTTACTCTGCTCAAAGAGTATCCCGGTCAGCCGCGTGCCGCCCGACCGGGGGAGCCGTCTCGTCCGGGTCCGGCGCTCTATCACTTTGATCTCTATCGTCTGGACGATGCCGCTGAGATCTTCGATCTCGGCTTTGACGACTATTTTTATGGGAATGGCGTTTGTATCGTCGAGTGGGCCGAAAGAGCTGACCTCTACTGGCCGACCGACCATCTGCGTATTCGTCTCAAATCCTTGAGTGAGACCAAACGCGGTTTATTGTTTATCGCCACCGGCGCTCGTTACTGCGAACTCCTGCGGCAATTTCAAAAATTGACCTATGTTACTCCTGGCTCTTGATACGTCTACCCGCCAGGCCAGCGTGGCCCTCTGTAGCGAGGAGCGCCTTTATGGTGAACACACCTGGCAGGCCGGCCATAACCATAGCGTGGAAATGCTCGAACACACCCGGCGCGTGCTCGCTGAAAGCGGTGTGAGCATGGCCGCGCTCGATGGTCTGGCCGTGGCCATCGGTCCCGGCTCGTTTAACGGCGTGCGCGTGGCCGTCGCCACCGCCAAGACACTGGCCTTTGCCCTGGGCAAGCCCCTGGTGGGCATCAGCACGCTGGAAATCGGCGCGGCCCAGCACCAGCTCTGGCCCGGTCCCGTCTGCTCGCTGCTGGAAGCCGGGCGCGGTGAATTATACGCCGGCTGCTTCCTTTTCGAGCGTAGCGAAAAAGCGGGGATGGTGACCTGTAGCCCACGTCTGCTGGCCGCCTATCAGGTTCTTGTGCCGGAGGAACTGGCTCGCTATCTTCAACAGGAGATCACTCCTTTGTTGAGCAGCGCCGGAGTGGCTGCGACTACTCCCTATCTGTTCTGCGGCGAGATCAACGAGTCCTCGCGTCAGGTACTGGCCGCCAGCCTGGCCGGGCAGGCGCTCTTCGCTCCTGTCATGTCCTCGGCCCGGCGTGCCTCGACCCTGGCAGGTCTGGCCTGGCAACGCCTGGAAGCCCAGCATCTCGACGATCCGCTCGCTCTGGAACCGCTGTATCTGCGGCGTCCCAATATCACGACCAGCGCTCGTAAACAGCCGCTTCTCGGTCGGCCTTCCGTTGCATCTGACCAGCAGAACAATCAACTTAGTACAGAAAGGGAAGAGGGTGCGTTACGCCATTGATCGTATGACGATGTCAGACGTGCCTCGCGTCGTCGAGATAGAGCGCCTGGCCTATCCGTCTCCCTGGCCTCCCAGCGCATATCGCAAGGAGTTGCAGGACAATCGCTGGGCGCATTATATTGTCTTACGCGATAAAAAGATTACGCAGGAGAGCGTCTCGGTTTCGACCTCCGAAGGGGAGAAGCACCGGCGTTTTTTCCCGCTCTCATTTTTGCCTGGACGCGCCAGCACAGCGGTGTCCTCGCCCGACCTGGCCTCAATCGTCGGCTTTGCCGGCCTCTGGCTGATGGTTGACGAGGCGCATGTCACGACTATCGCCATGCATCCGAATTTTCGCCGTCGTGGCCTGGGCGAGTATATGCTGGCCAGCCTGGTCGACATCGCCTATGAAATCGGGGCCAAGTGGGTTACGCTTGAAGTGCGCGTGACCAATTACAACGCGCAGAATCTCTATCGCAAATATGGATTCCGCGAGGCCGGCCTGCGCCACCGCTATTATAGCGATAATCAGGAAGATGCATTGATTATGTGGACGGATGAGATTCATTCCCCCGCCTATAAAGAGCGGTTCCAGGAATTGAAAACAGACCTGATGAGGAAGCTGGCCGCTCAGTAGTCGTTTTGGTTTTCGCCCGCCGCGCGCTATACTAAAAGCAACACTGCAATGATTGAGGACACTGGATTATGCTCGTACTTGGGATCGAAAGCTCTTGCGATGAAACCGGGGCGGCGATTGTAAAGGATGGCCGTTATCTGCTTTCCAATGTCGTCGCTTCGCAGATCGATATTCATAATCGCTATGGCGGAGTCGTGCCTGAAGTGGCCTCGCGCCAGCAATTAGCGGCGATCATTCCGGTCATCGAAACCGCGCTGGAGCAGGCCGAATGCGGCTGGGAAGATCTCGACGCCATCGGTGCTACGTATGGTCCGGGGCTGGCCGGTTCGCTGCTGGTTGGTTTGACCGTGGGCAAGACGCTTTCGCTGGCCTACGATATCCCTTTCCTGGGCGTCAACCACCTGGAAGCGCATATTTACGCCAACTGGTTGCGTCAGCCCGACGATGCCAACTGGGAGCCTGAGAAAGAGGGCGGTGAATTCTTGCCCGGCGATCCCACCTTTCCCCTGCTCTGCCTGGTCATTTCCGGCGCGCACAGCGAACTGGTCCTGGTCCGCGGTCACGGACACTATGAATTGCTGGGACGCACCAAAGACGACGCGGCTGGCGAGGCTTTTGATAAAGTCGCGCGTGTCCTGGGACTGGAATATCCCGGTGGTCCTTCCATTCAGAGAGCCGCGCGCCAGGCCGAAGAGGAACTCCAGCAGGCCGGCAAGCCGAGTACCCTGGCCAGCCGCACCTACCGTCTGCCGCGCGCCTGGCTGCGTGGCACCTACGATTTCAGCTTCAGCGGTCTGAAAACGGCGGTGCTCCATCTCGCTGAAGGCGCCACTGCTCACCAGCGGCCCGCCACTGGCGAGGCACAGAGCGGAAAGACGCAGATCAGCAAGTACACAAATATGGGCCTGGCCGCGCAGAAAAGCGGCATCAACGTGCCACTCCTGGCCGCCAGCTTTCAGGAAGCCGTGGTGGACGTACTGGCCGTCAAAACGCGCCTGGCCGCGCAGGAATACCAGGTCAGGCAGGTACTCCTGGCCGGGGGAGTCGCCGCGAACGTCGCCCTGCGCGCGCGTTTAGAGAAAGAGCTGCGTCCGCTCAACATTCGTCTCACCTACCCGCCCATCGCCTTTTGTACCGATAACGCGGCTATGATCGCAAGTGCCGCCTTCTTCCATCTCATCCATGGGGAACGGCATGGCCTGGAACTCGACGTACAGCCGGGTTTGAGTCTGCCATTTGTGAGTCGCAAAGAATAGGGGGAAGTGTATGCCAAAGTCAAAGACCTATGCCCTGGGGGTTGATCTGGGCGGAACCAAAGTGCTGGCCTCGATTGTGGATGTCACCAGCGGCGAGGTAGTCGCCTCAGTGCGTAAGCGTACCAAAGCCGAAAAGGGCCAGGACGCTATTTCCAAACGCACCCTGGACATCGTAAAGGAAGTGCTGAGCGAGGCCGAAGTCACTGATGGCGACGACATCGTTGCCATTGGCGTCGGCGCCGCCGGTCAGATTGATCGCCAGGCCGGCGTCATCCTCGACGCGCCCAACCTGGGAGTGCACAACCTGGATCTCAAAGAACTGCTGGGCGACGAGTTCCACAAACCTGTCTCCATCGGCAATGATGTAGAAGTTGCCACCATTGGCGAACTCCATTATGGCTCCGGCCAGGGTTACAACAACTTCGTCTGCGTCTTCGTCGGTACCGGCATCGGTGGAGGTATCGTGCAGAACGGACGCATGTACACCGGTCTCACCGGGACCGCCGGCGAAATCGGCCATGTGCCCATCGATGCCGGGGGACGCATCTGTGGCTGTGGCAATCGCGGCTGCCTGGAAGCCTACGCCTCGCGCAGCGCCATCACCAGAGCCATCATGGCCGAGATTCACCACGGACGCAAATCAGTCCTGGCCGACGAAGCCGAACTCCAGTTAAAGCAGGGCGAAACTATCATCCGTTCAGGTCTGCTGGCCAGCGCCATCAAGCAGAACGACGCCCTGACCATCGAAGTCGTCACCGAAGCCGCCGATTACCTCGGCTATGGTCTGGCCACCATTATCAACTTCTACAATCCCGAATGCGTCATCCTGGGCGGCGGCGTCATCGAAGCCATCGATCTGCTTTTCGAGCGGGCCAGCAG